>JAEUHE010000125.1 GCA_016793885.1 Verrucomicrobiales bacterium | reverse complement strand
CACGATGGGGTTGTGGATTCTATGGCGTTTTCCCCAGGGTAGCTCGTTCCTCCCAACCCTGGGCTTTGAGGCGCAATCCCGTTGGGATAGGGAGGAAGCCCTCCGAACTTGTGGGTAATGCTCAGAGCCCTCTGCCGCTTTGGTCTCCCCAGCGGAGCTGGGGTTCCCCCTCCGGGGGTGGCGAAAAGCTGTAGAGGGCTACAGCACTCCAAACGCTGCGCGGGGGACGGTAGCGATATGGAGTGCGGCAGGCCTCTGCCGCTTTGGTCTCCCCAGCGGAGCTGGGGTTCCCCCTCCGGGGGTGACCGAAAAGCTGTAGAGGGCTACAGCACTCCAAACGCTGCGCGAGGAAGGGGAGACATATGGAGTGCGGCAGCCCTCTGCCGCTTTGGTCTCCCCAGCGGAGCTGGGATCCCCTCCGGGGGTGACCGAAAAGCTGTAGAGGGCTACAGCACTCCAAGAAGGTCTCACGCCCTTTCCCCCCGTCCGAACCTGACTTTACTTGGCTCCTACCGCCGCTATGCTTTCCGCATGACCGCCCAACAGTCTCGCGGAGTTACATTCTGCTTGCTCGTCTTGATCGCTGCGTTCTTCACCGGATGCGCGACCAGCACCGTCGAGAAGCGCAAACAGGAACGTTATGGGGCCTATAGCGCTCTCGCCCCTGAGCAGCGCGAACTCGTCGATCAGGGACGGGTTAAGATTGGAATGAGCCCCGATGCGGTCTATATCGCCCTAGGAAAACCTGCAGAGATCTTGCAGCAGGAGACTCAGGCGGGAGCCACCACTCACTGGCTTTATCACGGATCGACCTTGCGAGAGCATCGCTATTGGACGTATCGCGGCGTTAGGGTGGGGAACCGTTATTACTCGGAACCCTACATGGCTCAGGACTATTACCTGCAGCCTTACGTCCGCTCTGAGATCATCTTCCAGGACGGTGTGGTTCGGGAATGGCGGACCTTGCCGAGCCCGAAATAGGCCGGCTCTACAGGTTCACCGGTTTGCTCCCCGCTCGTGCGGACTCCAAGCAGGCTTCCATTACCTGCTGGGTTTTGACTGCCATGGCCGGCCATTCGTCGTTCAGCGTGCCGCTCAACACCTGAGTGCTGAAGTTCTGGAAAAGCATGGTCTCCTGTGAAGTCGAGTGGCTGTTGCTGTACTCCTGGACTTCGTGATGACGGACCCGGCCCTCCATGTTGAAGTCGCATCCGTTCACCTCGAAATGTGGGTTCTGGGTAGTGAACCCGGCGGTGCAGCCGAAGACCGGCAGGACGAAGTCAGAGACGAGCAGGGAACCTTTGGTGCCGCTCAGGTGCACCCATTGCTGGTTCTCGGTGATGAACGAGCAGTAGAAGGTCATGGAGGGGCCGTTCTCGAAGAACAGTTCGGCCGAGAACTCCGTGGGGACCGAGCCTGCGCCGTCGGCCCGGTTGGTCTGCGAGAGGATGCGGCCGATCACCTGGCGGGGCATCTGCCACTTCAGAGCCCAGAGCGCAAAACGGATATTGTACCAGCCCAGGTCCCCGAGGCAGCCGTGCGGCTCGAGGCGGCTATCGCCGCGAATGTTCCCGGTAAAGAATTCCTCAGGTGCACAAAAGCTGAACGACGAGGCGATTCGCCGAAGAGTGCCGACGTGCTGTCCCGCGTCGAGGACCTCTCGGATCAGGTTCAGGCGGCGGCTGTGCATGAACATGACGCCATCCATGAACTGGACTCGATGCTTGGCGCAGGCGGCAACCATCTCCTGCAGCTCGGGCAGGGAAATGGCACAGGGTTTCTCGCAGACGATGTGTTTGCCGGCCGCAGCGGCTTTCAACACCCATTCCTTACGAGATCCGGTCGGGAGCGGGATATAGACGGCGTCCACGTTCGGGGATTGGAGCAGGGCCTCGTAGCTCCCGAGGGCCTCTGGGGGAGCATCTTGGGGCACCTGACGCTGGTTTTCTTCGATATACCGCCGGCTTTTGGATAGGTCCCGACTGGCCACGGCGGTGACCGTGCCGTTCCCGCTCAAGTGGATCGCCTGCCAGTTTTTTCTGGCAATGTTGGCGGTGCCCATGATTCCCCAGCGCAGTTTGTTGATGCTCATAATCTTTGGTCGATAACTTGCCGGGAGCCTGCCTGAGAAGCCAGCGAAAGATCGGCGAAATTCCTATTCCCTCGCCGCCCCTGATCCCCTATTTTCCCGGGATGCTTCTGGAGTTCACCAAGATGAACGGAGCCGGTAACGATTTCATTCTGATCGATAACCGCTCCGGCAAGATCCGACTGACGTCGGAGCAAGTAGTCCGTCTCTGCCACCGCCAGCGGGGCGTTGGGGCGGACGGAGTCATGCTGCTGGTTCCGAGTCGGACCGGCAAGGCGGACTGGGCTTGGGACTTTTACAACAGCGATGGCAGCGTGGCGGAGATGTGCGGGAATGGCGCCCGGTGCTTTGCCCGATACATACAGCGCGTCGTTGGTCCGTGCGAGCGCACTACCTTCGAGACTGGGGCCGGCATTATTACCGCCACCTTCCAAGGCGAGCGCGTGACCGTGAACTTGACTGCCCCACGGGATGAAGCACTCAACCAGCTGGTTCCCTCATCCTCCGGCAAACTGACGGTGCACTCCGTGAACACGGGAGTTCCCCATGCCGTGGTCTACGTACCGGATGCCGACAAGGCCATGGTGCAGCAGTTGGGGGCGGAGCTGCGTTACCATGAGCATTTCAAGCCTAAGGGAACGAACGTGAATTTCGCGCAGGTGCTGGCTCCGGGAGCCATCCGCGTTCGCACCTATGAACGGGGGGTGGAGGGTGAAACATTGGCGTGCGGCACCGGCGTGACGGCGGCGGCGTTGGTGAGTTCGCGTATCCATGGATTTTCCTCGCCGGTTAGCGTCCAAGTGCAAGGCGGAGATCAATTGGAGGTCAGTTTCCGGGAGGAGGCAGGACGCTTTGTGGACGTCAACCTGTGTGGTCCGGCGGACTTCGCCTTCGCAGGACGCATCGAGATTTAGTCGAAAACCTCAGATTTAGTTAGGATCCGGCGGCGACCGCCGGCAGTTTAGAAAACAACGAAACCGATCAGAGCATGTTCAAAGGCACATATACCGCTATCGTCACCCCGTTCCGAAATGGAAAGTTGGATCTTCCTGCGCTGGAGAAGCTCGTGAAGCTCCAGATCCGCGGGGGCGTTGACGGAATCGTTCCCGTTGGCACCACCGGCGAGTCTCCCACCGTCAGCTTCGAGGAGCATATCGAGATCGTCCGGAACACGGTGCGATTTGCCGCCGGCAAGGCCAAGGTCATGGCCGGGACGGGCGCTAACTCCACTTCGGAGGCGATCTACCTGACCAAGGCGGCTGAGGAGGCGGGGGCCGATGGATCGTTGCAAGTGGCTCCTTATTACAACAAGCCCACGCAAGAGGGGTTGTTCCAGCACTTCCATGCCATCGCTCGCGCCACCAAGCTCCCGATTGTGCTGTATAGCATCCCGGGTCGTTGTGGAGTGGAGATTGCTGTGGAGACCGTTCATCGGCTGGCCCAGGACAGCGTGAACATTGTGGGTATCAAGGAGGCGGGTGGTAATCCTGACCGCGTCAGTCAACTGCGCGCAGTGTTGGGACCCAAGTTTGACATTTTGTCAGGCGACGACTCCTTAACCTTGCCGTTCATGTCCGTCGGTGCCGACGGTGTCATCAGCGTTGCTTCGAATGTCATTCCCCGCGATGTTGCCAACATGGTCAAGGCGTTCCGTCTCGGTAAAGTCGAGGCGGCGCGCAAACTTCATCACCGTTTTTATCCCATCTTCAAGGACCTGTTCATCGAGACGAACCCGATCCCGGTGAAGGCGGCCTTGGCCATGATGGGGTTGATCGAGGAGGAGTATCGGTTGCCGCTGGTGGCGATGGGCACCAAGAATCGGGAGAAACTTGAACAAACCTTGCGGGCCTGTGGGGTGCTGAAAGCGGCTGGATCCAAGAGGAGGGAGTTGGCTTGAACCCGACCCGAGTTCTCATCAACGGCTATAAGGGGCGCATGGGACAGGCGTTACTGTCGTGCGCGGCTCGCATGCCCGATCTCCAGGTGACCGCGCAAGCGGATGCCGGCGATGCCATCGAGCCTTTATTGGAGCGAGCTGACGTCGTGATCGATTTCAGCTTTCACTCCGTGACGCCTGATCTCGCCGCACTTTGCGCGGCGCGGCGCAAGGCTCTGGTGATTGGTACTACCGGCCATTCGGATGCCGAGAAGGCCAAGATTCGCTCGCTCGCCGGTGCGATCCCGATGGTCTGGGCTTCCAACTATTCAACCGGGGTGAACACGCTCTTCTGGCTCGTTCGCAAGGCCACCGAAATTCTGGGCCCAAGCTTCGATCTGGAAGTGGTGGAGATGCACCATCGGTTGAAGAAGGATGCGCCGAGCGGAACGGCCGCCAGTTTGGCCGAGATCTTGGCGGATGTGCGCAAACAGCAGCTGTCGGAAGTGATTCGCCATGGACGCGAAGGCATTACTGGCGAGCGCACTGCAACCGAGATCGGTATGCATTCGATGCGGGGCGGTGACGTGGTTGGAGATCACACGGTGATTTATGCCAATGTCGGCGAGCGGCTCGAGCTCACGCACAAGGCATCCAGTCGCGACACCTTTGCGAACGGCGCTCTGCGCGCGGCGGCTTGGGTGGTCACTCGGCAACCGGGCATCTACGACATGCAGGACGTGCTCGGGTTGAAATAAAGCAAGGTCGCCCCGCTCTCTCTCTCCCGATGACTCCCACGCGATCGTCCCATCCATCAGTGATGGGAGATGCGTCGGATTTGGCGGTGGTGAGCCTGGGATCCAATCTAGGAGATTCCCAGGCCGTCTTGCGCTCTGCGTTCGATCGCCTGCAAGCCTGGTCGGAGACTCCCGTGATCCGATCCTCCTTGTGGCAAACCTCGCCGGTGGACTGTCCCCCGGGATCCCCGCCGTTCGTCAACGCGGTGGCCTTGCTGCGGCCTGCCGCATCGGTCAGTGCAGAGCAGTTGCTTTCCGCGCTTCAAGAGCTCGAGAGGGAGTTTGGCCGTCGTTTGAAAAAGCAGTTGAACGAGCCTAGGCCGTTGGACCTGGACATCATTTGGTTCCGTCGGGAGTCCCGTCGGGAGACTCATCTCACCCTGCCTCATCCACGAGCGCATCAGCGACGCTTTGTGCTTCAGCCGCTCGCCGAACTTTTGCCGCAGGCCATCTTTCCCGGGCAGGGCAAAAGCGTGAGTGACCTGCTAGCGGGTCTGCACACCCACGAGCAGGTGGTCCTTCTTGAGGACTAGGGATCTGCCGTGCGCTGGCTGGCGCTAGCGACGTTGCTCGCGAGGCTGGCGCGGTTCCATGGGGCGCGCGAGGTTGACTGTGAGGTCGCGGCCCCCGAACTCGGCCCCGTGGAGGGCTTCGATTGCTTTCTGAGCCTCTTCGGTGGAGGCCATGGTAACGAATCCGAAGCCGCGAGGACGTCCGGTGACCCGGTCCATCATCAGTTGAACTTCGGTGACTGAGCCGTGAGGGGTAAACAGGTCGCTCAGTTCTTCCTGAGTGACCTTGAAGGGAAGGTTTCCGACAAACAATTTAGCACTCATAACTTCTCCGCTGTGCCAGCTCGACGACTCCTCAGAACGGCGTTTCCCGACCGACGGGCTTACAAGGATCCAGGTATACCTACTTGGGCATCACAAAACGTGGAGAGGAACTTCGGGTTGGGCACGGGATGCACATTGCTCTCCGCCCCTTGAAAAGCAAGGCGAAAAGGGTTCAGAGTGTGACTGGCTGAAAGTCGGTAAAGGGGTTTTCGAGCCCGCGGAAACTACCGTCGCCGTCGGGTGGGGCAAAAGCTGTAGAAGCCTCTGAGGATTGCCCACAACTTTTCGTTCTACGAATCCGGTTGCCGCGCCGTATCCCAAAGGGATTCCGCCTCAAAGCCCAGGGTTGGCGTGAGGCACGAGCGCCTACCCTGGGTGAGTGGTGTGTTTGCGGACAACCCCAAGGTGGGTTGCGGATCGGAGTTCAGACCAGAAACGCCAACTGTGACCACGGATTTCTCAGATGACACGGATGAAAAAGCATGGGGAGCGACACTCAGGGAGGCTTACAGCACTCCATAGCGTCCAGGGCCTCGCGAAGCGTCTTGGAGTGCGGGTAGACCTCTACCGCTTTTCAGGATCCGACGGAGTCGGGGTCCGTTGTCCTCACTCTGAAATCTCCAAGGGTTGGTCGGTTGATCCACGTTCCAAGCAGGGAGCATGCAGTAAGCCATCTATCGCGCGAATCCGCTCTCTGAGCCCCGTTACGGAGGGGCAGAGATCGGCACCATCGATCCGAGTATATACTTTTTCCTGAGCTAGTGCTTCCATGTACATGACAAGTGGTCTGCCAACTTCTAGAGTGACCGCTCCGCGCAGAAATACACGAAAGTTGGGGTCCGCCGTCGGCTTAGGAAATTTCGAATCCATCTCCTGCAAGACATGCCCACGGGAGCGGGCGGGAACACTCGCGTCCTATATTCAGAAGCCGGTTCCGAAGCGATGAGGGAGTTCTCAGCGCACGACCGAATCTTCTCTCCCCAAAAAAGTTTAACCTTCCCTGAAACAAGTCGGACGCCTCTGCGAAAGAATCAGTGAGGGACACAACCCTGATTTTGTAACTGTATGACGGCGAAGCCGATGAAACTGGTGGCGTGGGAACGAAAGGTCCGGATCGAATGAATGGTAAACTTCAGCACTTCCCTAGAATCCACCTTCCGACAAATTGGACCATTATGAAAAACGACTTGGCGTTGTGGTCAGTCATGTTAGTGGTTGTTCTGAGTCTCCGAGTGAATGCGCAGAACCATTCGATCGACTGGTTTACGGTCGATGGGGGTGGCGGGACGAGTTCAGCCGATGTCTATTCGTTGAGTGGAACGATTGGACAACCGGATCCGGGGACCACCCTGGCCGGCGGGGATTATTCCCTCGTCGGAGGTTTTTGGGCACTTCTCGCGACATCACAGGACCAAACCGGTCCGGTGCTCAGCGTGGCACTCGCGCCCGAAGGTCGGGTGAGGCTTAGCTGGGTTCCTAACGCCCCCGGTTATGTGCTTCAGGAAACTCTGCAACTCTCACGTCCAGATTGGAAGAATGTTGCCGATGGGTCGACGAATCCTCGGCTGATTCCGGCAGGCTCTTCAGCCAGGTATTACCGACTACAGAAACCCTAGCCAGAAGTGGACCACGGATTACGCGGATGACACGGATTACGAACCGGACCCGTGAGTGGGAGAGCATCGGGCGGCGTGAAGGAACAGCGGTGTCGTGCCACCGCGGTCCATAGGGTGGTCCCCACTAGGCTAGGACATCGCAGAACCTCCTCAGCCTGAGCGGGTCTCCCTTTCTTGCTGAGCATTCTCCCGTTGTTGCCGGTGCTCGATTTTGCCCGGGATTTCGGAACTTTGTCGTGGTTGGCGGACCTCCTTCCGGATTCTTTTCCATTGTTTCTTCGGGATGAATCCCTAGATTGACTTTACACCCTGCGTCGAGCACGGGATCACATCGAGTTCGCGCTTGGACGGGGTTTTTGGGAAAGGCTGTTTCTTGTTATGACTGGAAATGCTGCTACAAAACCGAACGCCAACTCCGGCTCCTCACCCTCGTCTAATTCCACCTCCAACCCCAAGCCCAATACCGCGCGCCATAAACCCAAGTATCCCGGCGTGCGAGTGACCTGCAACGGCAATCAGCTGGTGGCTCAGCATGTGGAGACACGGATCACCGAAGGCGGTGTGTTTTATCCGATCACGCCCTCCACTGAAGGTGGCGAGATCTACCAGTCTTCCTATGCGCACGGGGAATTGAACGTCTGGGGGGCGCAGAAGATTGCCGTGGAGACGGAAGGTGAGCACGCAGCGCAAGGCGGTGCCACCGCGTTTGCGGTCACGGGCCGTCGCACGGTGAACTTTACCTCAGGCCAGGGGATCGTTTACGCGATGGAGCAGTATTACCACGCTCCCGGCAAGTTTTCGACGATGGTTCTCGAGGTAGGTGCGCGCGCTCTCACCAAGCACGCCCTCAATGTGCATTGCGGTCATGACGACTTCTACGCCGCCTTGGACACTGGCTGGATCATGCTCATGTCGAAAGACGCGCAGCAGGCAGCTGATCAGGCGGTGATTCTACGCAAGGTTTGTGAGTTGTCGCTCAACCCTGGCATGAACATTCAGGATGGCATGTTGACGACTCACTCGGAGCGCATGTACCTGGCGCCGGAGGCGGAATTGCTGCGCGAGTTCCTGGGTGCACCCGATGATGAGATTGAGTGTCCGACCCCAGCCCAGCGCGAGCTGTTCGGGCCCACGCGCCGACGGCTTCCGCAGATGATGGATCTGAAGAACCCTCTCTTGCTCGGTCCGGTGCAGAACCAAGAGCATCATATGAACGGGGTCGTGGCTCGGCGGAACAATTTTAATGAGCCCATCCTGGGCTTCCTGGAGCAAGCTTACTCGGAATTCGGTCGGCTCACCGGACGCTTCTATGGCCCGCTCAGCGAATACAAAACCGAGGATGCCGATACGGTTTTCATTTCCTTAGGTTGCGCGGCGGACAACATCGAGGCGGCTTGCGACTATCTCCGCGAGCAACGCAACGCCAAGGTTGGATCGATTCATATCAACATCATCCGGCCCTTCCCCGAGGCGGCCATTATTCAGGCGCTCCGCGGACGCAAGAATGTCATCATTCTCGAACGTACCGATGAAGGCCTCTCCGGCGACAATCCGCTGGCGCGGGACATCCGAGTAGCGCTCGGCAAAGCCAACGAGGCTGCCAAGTTCGGCGGGTCCCTACCGGCGCTCAAGCCGGAGGAGACCCCCCGGCTTTTCCGTGGCGCCTATGGCATTGGGTCGCGCGATTTCCGTCCCGAGCACACGCTCGGGGCCTACGAATTCGCCATCGGCCAGACCAAGCGGACGGACGGGCGCAGTGCCGCCGATGGCGAGACCTTTTTTGTTCTCGGCGTGAACCACCCCTATGCGGTGATCAGCAAAGATACGCCGTCGCTGCTTCCGGAGGGGGCCATTGCGGTGCGGTTCCACTCGATCGGCGGATGGGGAATGATCACCACCGGAAAGAACCTGGGAGAACTGGTGGGTGACTTCGGGGAATACATTACCGAACGCGACGCGGTCCGCGACGATGACGGGTTTCTCGTGGAGAAGCTCTATGTCATGGCGAACCCCAAGTACGGGTCTGAAAAGAAGGGCGCCCCCACCAACTATTACCTGACCGTCGCTCCGCAGCGCATCAAGGTGAATTGCGAGTTGAACCACGTGGATGTGGTGCTGTGCTGCGATCCCAAGGCGTTCACTCATACCAATCCGCTCGAAGGACTCAAAAAGGGCGGCAGCTTTGTGTGGGAATCGAGCGATACCGCTGAAACAGCCTGGACGCGCATTCCGTCGAAGTACCGGCAGTTCGTTAAGGACAACAACATCCATGTGTTCATCCTCCCGGGATTCGATATTGCCCGGAAAGCCACCAACAAGCCCGAGCTTCAACTGCGGATGCAGGGCAATTCGTTCCTGGGTGCCTTCTTCCGGGTGAGTCCCTTCCTGCAGGAGTTCGGTATCACCGAGGAGAAGTTTCACGAAAGTGTGCAGAAGCAGTATCAAAAGAAGTTTGGACGCTTTGGCGATGCGGTCGTGACATCGAACATGGAAGTCATGGAGCAAGGGTTCGCGCGCGTCCAGGAAATCAAGTATGGCGAGTTTGGGGCAGCCGATCGATCCTCCATGCGCAATCCGCCGGTGGCGCCGTTGGGGGAACAGCATTTGTTGCCCACGGCTGGTTGCGGGACCACATGCGGCGGGTTGCCAACGCCGGTAGCTCAGGGGGTGCGCGCGCCTTTTCAGAGACTGGCCAAGTTTGATTCCGAGTTTCGCAACGGGTTGGGGTACCATCAGCCGGCGGGAGCGCTGGCATCGGTCGGGGTCATGGGACCGGGCACTGGAGCGACCCAATCCAAGTATAACGCGCGACGTGAGACGCCGGTGTACATCGCTGAGAACTGCACTCAATGCATGGAATGCATCACCGCCTGTCCGGACACCGCGCTGCCGAACTCGGCTCAGGATGTGTCCACGATCCTCAAGACCGCTGCAGTCAACTATGTTTCCGACGCCGCCGAACGCCGTCTGCTGATGAACGAGCTTCCAGGTGTGGAAGCCCGGGCTCGAGCCAAAATGACGGAATCGGTCAAAGCCAAGACCAACCGTCCATTGAAAGAAATCATTGGCGAGGAGGTTCAGGCGCTGTCTGGCCTCACGGCTCAAACGAAGTCGGAGTTCACCGGAATCATTGAGAAGCTACCGCTCGCCTATAGCAACGTTCCTGCGATCTTCCGGTCCCTGGAGCAGAAGACGCCCGGTGCCGGCGGGGTGTTCTCGATCTTTGTCAGCGATCTTTGCAAGGGATGTGGCGAATGCGTTCAGGTCTGCGGTGATCACGATGCCTTGCGCATGACCACTGAGACGGAGGAACTCAATGCTGATCTTACGACAGCACAAATCTTTTCCCGCTTGCTTCCCGACACCCCGCAAAAGTTCTTGGGACTCTACAACGATGCCGACGCCGCGAATTCTCGCGATGCGGCATTGCGGAACCATCTGATGGTGCGGCGCAACTACGAAGCCCTGGTCTCCGGCGATGGCGCATGTGCGGGCTGTGGGGAGAAAAGCATTCTCCGGGCCTGTGCCAGTGTCACCGAGGCCTACATGCGTCCACTCTACCATCGCAAGGCGGATCGACTGCGTGCGAAGGCGGATCGCCTCGAGAAGGAGGGGGCTGCCAAGTTGGCCTCCCTCAAGGCGCGGTCGGAGTCGGAATACCAACTCTTCCGTAAAACGTTTGCTCATGTGGTGGTGGGCCTTGGCGGTGAGAACGAGCAAGACACCAACCATCGAATCTCGGATTACGAGGCCAAGCATGGACCGATCACCGATGGTGAAATCGTTGGAGGGATGGTCGCCTTACTCCGACAGGATGCGTTCAATCACCGGGAATTGCAGGCTGTGGATGGACGCCGGACAAACGGCATGTCGGTCATGATGATGGGGGCGAGCACGGGATGTAACACCGTCTATGGGTCAACCCCTCCATCGAATCCGCATCCGTATCCTTGGATGAATTCCTTGTTTCAGGATGGGGCCACCATTTCTTGGCTGTTGGCCGAGTCCTTGATTTTGACGCACTCTCGGCGCTCGGTGGTTCCTGAGCGACTGGCCGACGCTTTGTTGGACCGAGAGGCGAACGTTGCCTCCGAGGCTGAATATTTCGCGCTCACCCACTTGGACGACGCGACCATGACGGAGCAGGAGATCCGCGAGTTGCCGAAGATGTGGGTGGTGGGCGGCGACGGGGCGCTGGGAGACATCGGCTTCCAGAATGTTTCCAAAGTGGTTCTGCAGAACCGGCCCAACGTGAAGATCCTGATGCTGGATACCCAGGTCTACTCCAACACCGGCGGTCAGAACTCGGATTCATCCACCATGCTGGGCGGCTACGATATGAATCAGTTCGGGGCTGCCTCCCAAGGCAAGCTGATCGAGAAGAAGAACGTGGCCGAGGCTTTCACCAGCGGACATGGATCCCCATTCGTCGCCCAGGTTTCCATGGCCAATGCTGCCAAGCTCTACAAGGCGCTGCTTGATGGATTGGAGTATCGCGGCACCGCCTTCTTCCAGAGCTACACCACCTGCCAGCCGGAGCATGGGGTGGGCGACAACATGAGCGCAGATCAGGCGAAGCTGGTTCGCGATGCGCGTGGGATGCCGGAATTCGTCTTCAACCCGCGACGGGGCGAGACTAGTCAGGAAGCCCTCGACCTTAAGGGAAATCCCAGTATGGACCGGGATTGGTGGCGCACTAAATACGCCAGCAACGGCGAGGAATACAACTTCAGTGTCGCGCACTGGGCCATCACCGAAGGACGGTTCCGTAAGCACGTCAAGAGCATCACGGCTGAGGAGGCCGCCGGATTGTTACTCCTGGACGACATGCTTTTACTCATTACCCAGGACGATGTGATTCATCGTCGCGTCTTCGATCCTAAACATCGGAGCCACGTGGCTAACTTTGGCTGCTACATCAAGGCCGAGCAGGGGGGGAAGATGAAGTTCTTTGCGGTGAGTCGTCAGATGGTGCTCTTCGCGGTGGAGCGCCGTAAAGCGTGGCGCGTGCTACAGAGCAAAGCTGGGGTGATCAACAAGGATTACTTGGCTCAAAAGGCGCTCTTGGCGAAGCTCGACAAGGGTGAGGTGTCATTGGCGGATGCCAAGGCGAAGGCGAAGGATTTATTCGCTGCCGAGCTGGCCGTCCTTGGCACGTAGTTGATCGCGCAACGATCCGATGAAGTTTATAGTTCATTCGTCCGCCTTTAGGCGGAGGCGGCCTGAAGGTGAGATCGCGCGCCCGACCTGCTAAAGCAGGAACTCCATGCCCCGAAGGCTTCGTCCTTGGTACGGAGTTCCGCCTTTAGGCGGAGGCGGCCTCAAAGTGAGATGGCGTGCCCGACCTGCTAAAGCAGGAACTCCATGCCCCGAAGGCTTCGTCCTGGGTACGGAGTTCCGCCTTTAGGCGGAGGCGGCCTCAAAGTGAGATGGCGTGCCCGACCTGCTGAAGCAGGAACTCCATACGGGAGTGATCAGCTAAACCCACCGGCTGATTCGGCTATCCAGCTGGAAGATCTGTCCCGACACGTTCTTGAGCGTGGTGAGGAACCCGATGAAGCGGGCGACCTCCTCCAGATCGTTGAGCCTTCCTAGGACGTTCTCCGCGGCGAGACCGGCAAGCCGTTCCGCGCTCAGTTCGGCCGTCATGCCGGTCGGCAGAACTCCGGGCAAGACCGCGTTGACCTGCACTTGATGCGGTCCTAACTCCTGGGCTAAAGACTGAGTGAATCCAAGCAATCCGGCTTTGGTTGCGGCATAATTGGCTTGGCCGGAATGGCCTCGTTTGGCGGCGAAACTTCCGATGTTCACGATCTGTCCTGAGCGTCGGGCCGCAAAACTCTCGACGACCGTGCGGCTGCAGAGAAACGCCCCTCGTAGATTGACCTCCATGACCTCGTCCCACTCGGCTTCTGTCATCTGCGCCAAGAGCCGATCACGTGCGATGCCGGCATTGTTGATCAGGATATCCACGCGTTGCCAGCGTGCGAGGATCGTTTCGTAGGCTGTCTGGACCGATGCTGCCTGGGTAACGTCAAGACGAACGGCTGCCAAGTGGGTGTCCTCGCGGAAGTCATGACGGGTTCGGAAACCCGCGATGACGATATCGCCCTGCGACCGGAACTGCTTCACCAGCTGTCGCCCCAGGCCGCCCGAGGCACCGGTGATCCATACGACCCGGCTCGTTGAGGGGCAGGGAGGAGTGATCATAGGAGCGGACCTTGGATCCACTGTCCTTCGACCATACTGGAGATAACCGGGCCCTCATGGTGGACGATCGCCTCGGCCGCTTGGCGTGTGCTGCCCGACCAGGGAATGGTGATCAAGTCGGCGGACAGCCGGGGTGCCAAGACCCCCGTGTCATTCCAACCCAAACCTAGGGCACCATCGCGAGTCGCATGTTCCACGATTCGGTTCGGTTTGACCTCTGGATGGGCGTGAGCGAATGCGGCCATCTCGGCGAAGAGGCTCAGCGTGGGCAGTTGGCCGCGAGAGGAACGGACGCTGACTAGGCTGTCCGTGCCGAGACAGATACGGACACCTGCCTGGACTAACTCGTGATAGGGGAATGGAGGATGTTGGAAGTAGTCATGACTGCGCGGGCAATGGACCACCTGAGCACCCGATGTTGCCAGCCGCCTGATCTCCGCTTCGTTGACAAGGTTCACGTGGGCAAGGAGCAGCTCCGGGCTGAGAGCCTGTGTAGCTTCCAGCCATTCGAATGGCGACACTCCGCCACAGTCGCTCATGTCGCGCTGCGATTTCAGCCAATGAAACAGTGGGCCGGTGCACTCGCGGAACATCGACTGTTCCTCAATGGACTCCGCTAGATGCATGGACCATCGCCAACCCCGACTCCGGCACTCCGCTGCCGCCCTGGCCACGAGGTCTTGATAGGTGGAGTAAGGAGCATGCGGTGACAATCCGGCGTGGCGAAGGGGGGCGGTGACGCTCTCGAGATCTCGAGCGGCGGACTCGACCAGGGCGTCGGGTTGCCCGCGGTTGCGAATGCTGATGATTTCCCGGAAGGTGGTGATCCGCAGTGGGAGCACCGGGAGTACGTCAGGGAGCAATTCAGGAACAGTGACAATGTCGCCGACGGTGGTGGTTCCGGACTCGATCAGCTGGTGCATTCCGGTGAGCCACGACTGTGCGAAGTCGGTATAGCTCCACCCCGCTTTCAGGCTGATGAGTTGCTTGACCCAATCGGTAAAGCTCGAGGGTGGGGGGATATGCCGGGCCAGAAGGGTGAGATCCAGGTGGCAATGAGCATTGATCAGACCCGGGAGGAGGATAGTCTCCCCAAGATCAACACACGACGCCCCTGCGGTCGGCCGAATTGTATCGGACCGACCCACCTCCAGAATACGCCCCTCACCGATCCGGACAGCACCGTTCTCGATCGGAGGTGACCCTACCGGAAAGACAACGCGCGCTCTGAGCAACATCGGTCTCCGGACTACAGGTCAGCTTCCTGGCGGCTCCGTTTGGAGCGGGAAGCATCGGTATGCTTCCGGGCTTTCGCCTTCCCATGCCGCTTGCGGATCTGCTGCTCAATCTTTTTGGCAGCCTTGTCGATGGCGGCGTACAAATCTTCCTCGGAGTCCGTGGCAAAGAGATCTGGCCCACGCACGCCAAGTCGAATGGAGCACGTGAAGGCCCGCTCCGGCGTGCGCGTATGATCATGTTCCAGCGACACCCGCGCGTCGACCGCCCAGCGGTCATAATGCTCGAGCTTGTCGATGCGTGCCAGAATATGATCTTCGATCGCCTTGGTGAGGGTCACGTTGTGCGTGGTTAATATGAATTTCATAGGGGGATACTGAATGGTTCTCGGTACGGAAATCCAGCCTGTTAGGCATCCATTTTTTTGAGGCAGTGGGTAAGATACGGAAGGAGCTGCTTCTTGCGGGACACAATCCCAGGGAGCTCGTAGATGGCACAGTCCAGCTCGGCATACGTGTCGCTCTCAACATAGTCGATCTGGTCGCGAAAATCCAGACTCCCCGCGATTAAAAGTAGTGAGGTCTGCAGGTCAACATCGGTGACCAGCAGGGCGGCGAATAAATAGCCCTTCTGCAGCCGGTAGTCACTGAGGGCATGAAGGACCTCCAGCTTGCGTTTCCAGAACTGCTCGAAGCCGATCTCTTCGATCTGCGCGACGCTGAAGGTCTCCCCCAGTTCGGTGTATTCCTTGCAGTCGGCGGTGATCGCCTGCGAGGCTGGTTTGGAAACGAGAACAGAACCGGTGGCAAACAGGCTCTCGGTAAACTGGCGGGCGTTGATGCCGCTGACGCTCTCAAGCCTCCGGAGAATGTCCCGATCCTTGGGAGTGGTGGTGGGCGAGGTCAGATTTAAGGTGTCGGTGACCAGACCGGCCAGCAGTAGCCCGGCGATGGATTTAGGTAGCTCGACCCCGTCCCGGAAGAAATAGTCCGCCACAATCGTGCTCGTGGAACCCACCGGCTCGTTCCGGAACAGGATGGGTTGCTGAGTGGCTAAAGATCCGATGCGATGATGGTCGATCACTTCGATGATCTCCATGTTCTCCGCGCCAGGCACCGCTTGAGAAAGCTCGTTGTGATCCACCAGAATCAACCGGCGATCCACCTTCTTGAGAAAATCGGTTTTGGACAAAAAGCCGACCATCCGCTGCTCGGCATTCAAGACGGGAAAGCCCAGGAACTGCGAGGCCATCGCCCGCTTCGCCGTCTTGTCCAGTGGATCGTCCTCGAAGAGAAAAAGCAGGTTCTCGTGCATCATGTGATGCACCGCGATGGCCGCACGGCACAGCATCGCCGAGGTGACGGAGTCGTGCGGAGAGATGAGCAGGGTGACCTGCTGCTTGCGTGCGTAGTCCTCCATGGCCTGCGAGATCGGCAGGTCGCCGGTCACGATCAAGGCCCGAACTCCTTCGCGGATGGCACGATCTTGAATTTCGAGGCGATCCCCCACGAGGACGATCAACCGGTCGGCTGGGTATTGTTTGAGCCTTTGAGCGAAGGATTCTAGATTCATGGCTCCGACCATGAGAATCAAATCCTCCTCGGTATCCATGTCCTTTCCCACCAAGACCTTCGCGTTCAGGGTCTCGGCCATGTTCTTCATGCTGGCTTGCACTCGTCGGGAATCGAAAAGACGGTTACGCACCGGAAAGAAAAACTTGTTCATCTTGAACACGGAGACCAGCCCAGCGCAGCTGCTGTCGTCGTTCAACACCGGGAGCACCCGGATGTTGTTGGTTTCCATGACCGACATCGCTTCAGCCGCGGTGGCCTTCGTAGGCACGCTGACGACTTGGGTGGCCATCACGTCACGGACCTTGGGGGAAACATCCGCAATGAACCGGGGCGGCGGAACGCCGAAGGTGTTGAGAACGAAGTCGATCCGGTCGTTTGTATCCCCGCATCGCGCGGCAACCGCCTCCAGCATGCCGGTACGCCGCTTGTACTCGGCGTAGCCGATGGCCGAGCAAATCGCATCCGTGTCGGGGTTCCGGTGCCCTATGACTAGTACTTCGCTCATAAGAGATTATGTCGGCAAGAAACGGAAAACCTCCATCGGGATTCCCTTCCGCGCCAAGCCGATAACTACCCCGGCTCAGGGATGAACTGCAATAGAGCACTTTAGAATTTATCAGGGGGCTCGACCGGTAGTCATCGGTAAGAACACGCACCGATCGCCGGATTGGTCGAAAAGCTACACCCAGTTAGTAAGGCGCTGGCCGCCCGGCAATGAACGTTGCCCGGGCTCGTTTTTTGCCTCGGGGACAGTCAGAAGCTGTCGCGGCACTGAGACGACTCACTCCAAATTTCACCACTTTACCGTCACAGATTTCAAGAATGATGCATTCTTAGAGTGAGGTTAATCTCAATTTCGGACGATCTCAATCGGCTCGGGTCTTGCTTATTGAGGATGGAAACCAACTCTTGAACGAAATTAGACAAAAGAAACGCTTCAAATCTTGTCGGCCCCCTGCTTCAGTATGCGCCCTTCGGTCTTGGTGCCGTGATGTTGGCGATTGGGGATGGGAATAGGCATTGAGTTCGACGGGAAGATGGAGTGGGGGAAATCGGGCAAGGGAGTGCGGGTGTTCGCCAGCAGAAAATGACGAAACTTACATGCTCTACTCTATGAGATCACTCATCGCACTGCTTTCCGCAGGTATTCTGAGTTGTCAGGCCGGGCTTTCCGATTTGGAAGCTCTCAGCTTGATCGAATCCGGGGGAAACGATGCTGCCGTAGGCGAGGCGGGCGAGGTTAGCCGCTATCAGATCCTGCCGAAGGTATGGCGAACCTACTCCCGGTCCCAGAATTACCGTAACCCCTGGCTTTCGGGTGAAGTGGCCCGGCAGCATTTGCGGTTCTTGATGACCCGCTTTCAGCAGGAAACCGGCCGCAATCCCCGGGACTTTGATCTTTATGTGATGTGGAATGCCGGGCTGACGTATTACCGCAAGCTCGGTTTCGACGCCAACAAGGTGCACCGTATTATCCGCGAACGAGCCGAACGATTCGTCAACCTCAAGCAATACCTTCCGACAACCCCGTCCCTGGTCCAGGCTAGCGTGAGGTGAGCGGAGGGCTACCCGCACCCTCTCATGCTTGGTGGCTTTCCTTGCGGTGAACGATCTGTGCGGCCATTGCGGGAAGGTTGATCAAACGGACTTACGCTCTGTGGCATTTTGCCGCATCTGGTTGGCTGCCCGCCGGCCTTACAACGAACATCGGCGTTTCTCTTCCTGATTTGCAGCCCCTTACGAAGGACAACCCCACCGCGCTTGGGTGTTGTGTCTCCCCCGGTCCTGGTTGTGAGGGACGAAACCGTGCCGAGATATTGACCATGCCGCTTGGCGCACCCATGCTGTGTTTATGGTTCGGTTCCTAAACCTCCGAGTGAATGCTTCCCAATGCCGACGTGCGGCCACGCTTCTGTGGGCAGGGGCGCTCGCAGCCCTGTGGGCGGGCTGCGCCGGCCCGCGAGACACAGCCTCTGGCGCGGCGCCCGTGGCGTGGCATTTTAAGGTTCAAGGCATGCACTGCACTGGGTGCGCCGGCGGAATCCGCTCGGAGCTTGTCGCGGTCCCGGGCGTCTTATCCGCCACGGTGCGCTACCCGGAAGCGGATGCGGAAGTGAAGGTGGATCCGGCCCGAGTGGATCAGGAGAAACTGATCAAGGTGATACAAGAAGCCGGCTATCAGGCGACACGCGTTCCATGAACTCCTCTCTGGAAGAGCAAAAACCCGAAGATGCCCAGCTTGCGCGCGAGCAGCGATTTTTCACGGTGATCGCGTGCGGTCTGGCGGCGCTGGGAGTTGTGGCCGTGTTGGCGATTTCTCGGTGGCGACGGAGCGACTCCGAGTCGCCTGCGGCGGCGTCAACTCGGCTTCATACCGCGGGACACGATACCAATCTCCGCGCCCGCTGGCTGGCCGACTTTGAACTCGTAGAACGGAGCGGAAGGAAAGTGTCCAGAACCGATCTAGGCAACCAGTATCTGGTCATGAACTTCGTTTTCACCAGCTGCTCCTTAGGCTGCCAAGAAGTCAATCGGCGCATGTCGGAAATTCAGACCAAGGTCGGTACCAACGATCAGATCAGACTGGTTTCCATCAGCATTGATCCGCGTACCGACACCCCGGAAGCTATGGCCCGCTTCGCTCAGCGTTTCCAGGCCGATACCCACCGCTGGCTTTTTCTCACGGGCTCCAAAACAGCGATCTGCGACCTTCTTGAACAGAGCTTCTTTCCGGATTTGTCCGGCGAGAATCTCCTGATTCCTAACGGACTTCGGCTCACTCAGGAAATCCTTCTGATCGACCCTGATGGCAAGGTGCGCGCCACCTTTAACGGGTTGGATTCCCGGGTGACCGACGTAGTCATGTCGGAGATCGAGCGAATTCGACAACCGCGCGCCGCGCTATGAGATCGACGTGGCGGATGGTGAGTTGCGCGCTAAGCCTCGGTTTCGGCCTGGCCGCTTCAGATCTGACCGTGGTCGCCGCTTCCCCAGCCGCCTCATCCAAGGTTGCCACCCCGGTTGCGAAGGAGATCCATGAGGCGCGAGGTGTGCTTCGGAGCATAGCGGACGACCGCAAGAAGGCGGTGATCCGGCATGAGCCCATCCCAAACTACATGCCCGCGATGACCATGGAGCTCACGGCCCTAAATCCGCGCGAGTTGGAGGGGTTCAAAGTGGGCGATGTCATCACGTTCCGTCTCTTGGCGACTGCGGACACCCATTGGATCGACACGCTCAAGCGGGTGAGTGTCACGAACCAAGCCCCTGCTGCACCACTGCGGGTCGAGCCCCCTGCGAAGAAGGGGCAGGAGCTCAGGGTGGGTGAACCGTTGCCTGAGTTCGAACTGATTTGCGAGACCGGGGAGCGTCTCCGTCTCTCTCAGTTTCGCGGCCAGGCGGTGGCTCTGACCTTCATCTTCACCCGCTGTCCTCTGCCTGATTTTTGCCCGCTGATGAACCGCAATTTTAGCCGGGCGCGCGCCTTGCTCAAGGAGGACACGGCTGGGGGCACCAATTGGCATTTTCTATCCATCAGTTTTGATCCGGAGTTTGACACTCCACAGGTGCTCACACGCTACGCCGGCGTCTATCGCGGCGAGGATCCCACCCACTGGACTTTTGCGGCCGCATCGAACCCGGTCATGGAGCGCCTGGCCCCGAAAGTTGATTTGATGTACTATCCTGAAGGGGGAAGCATCCTTCACAATCTTCGAACCGTCGTGCTGGATACTCGAGGACGAATTCATCGCCAGTTCGATAGTAATCAATGGAAAGCCCGCGAGCTGGCCGAGGCGTTGCGTGAAGCAAGCCAAGTGACTCCTTGAGCGAGTCTGATCCTGTTGAATCAGGCCAATCAGGTGAGGCGATTTGCTGCATCACTTAAGCGTGCATTTTCACCCTGGAGAGAAAGCCGCAAGCTGCGAGCGGATCCTTCCACTCGCAGCCCGTCCTCGAACTTACGAAACCGATCGGCTCGAGTGCCTCAATGGTTTCGCCGATGATGCGCTTCTACGATCACGCCGGCCGAGGTGCAAGTCCAATACACCGAACCATCCGGGCCGACCGTAACGTCGGTAGGCTCGGGATCTCCGAAATGCACTAATGTCTTCTTCTTGGTGCGTAGGTTGAGTTCCCAGACCCGGTTTTTTCCTCCAGCCGCACCTGACATTCCAGGCGTGGGAACTTCCGTCCAGTAAAGTCGGTCCCCTTTGCGGTTGAGAGCTATTCCAACGGGTTTGTTCAGCCCTTGAAGAAGGACGCTCGTTTCTCCGTGCCGATTCTGTTCGAGAATCACACCCGCCGACCTGCAGGTCCAATAGAGTTCTCCCTGTCGGCTGACGGCAATGTCCTGAGGTTCTGGCTCACCGGTATGGAGGACGCTGACCCCTTTGACTCCGAGAACTGCCACGGTGTTAGCTCCGCCTTTGTCGCCAGGGAGTCCCGGGGTGGGAATCGAAGTGAAGTAGATGTGCCCCCAGCGATCTACCGCAATCCCACTGGGTTTTTGGAGCCCGGTGAGCACCGACGTCGTTTGCCCATCCTCATCCTGCTTGAGAATGACTCCGGCCGATTTGCACGTCCAGTAGAGCTGGCCCGTGCGGTCGACGGCTATATTGACGGGCTCCGGTTCGCCCTCGTGAAGGGTGGTCAGGGTGCAATCCTCCAAATCGAACTTCTTGACGGCGTTTCCGGCGTTGGGTGTGCCTGGGGCTGGGATCTCGGTGAAGTAAAGTTCATCCTCGTTTCCGGCTACAATTCCAGTCGGGCGCGTGAGCCCGGCCACAACGACTCGGGTCTGGAATTCGGGTGGAGGGGCTGATTCGGCTAAGAAAGGGAGAAAAACGGCCATCAGGCAGCTCATCTGTTGGTTCGTGGGTCTCATTGGTTTGTCCTGTGTTTGGTTTGACGAGATGAGCTACAGTGGTGTTAAGTTGCTTCAAACCGGAGGCCTGAGCTTTCCACTGAGCTGCATCGATTGTCGGAGCGTTGGATCGGCGCTTTATTCCGGCCGAGCAGTTGAGGTGGAAGGTTTTGCAAATTGTTAGGGGCAACTGGAATAAACGTGGGGCTGGTTGCTCCCAATACTAATGGACGACGCGAATCTCGACGGCTTGGTAGAGCGATTTTATCGCTCGCTCTATCATTTCGCGTTGAGCCTTTCGCGTAGCGAGACGGTGGCTGCTGATTTAACCCAGGAGACTTACTACATTTGGGCTGCGAAGGGTCATCAGCTACGGGACCCCTCCAAGCTGAAGTCTTGGATGTTCACCACTCTCCATCGTGAGTTCTTGCGTCGGAAGGCGCACTCGGATCGGTTTCAACACTACGAGACCAGTCAGGTCGAAAGTGAGCTGCCGGTGATCGCGTCGACAGTAGTCAATGACCTTGACTCCGCGGCGGTGATGCAAGCCCTTCAGCGTGTCGATGAGAATTACAGGATACCCCTGGCGATGTTCTATCTGGAGAACTTTTCCTACAAGGAGATCGCTGAAATTCTCGAGGTGCCGGTGGGCACCGTGATGTCGCGGCTCGCGCGAGGGAAGGGACAGCTTCGTGTTTTGATCGGCGAAGCGGCTGCCGGATCGGGAGGCAAGGTGGTCTCGCTGACAGATCCGGGGCTCCATTCGAAGGGGTCAGTATGAATTCGAGAGAGGCCAAATTTATCCTAGAGTCATGGCGGGCCAGCGAGGTTGACGCTGGGGATCCTCGGTTTGAAGAGGCGCTTCGCATGGCCGAGTGCGACGCAGAACTGGCGAGCTGGCTCGAAGTCTCGCAAGACTTCGACCGCTCGATGCGCGATAAACTGAGATCTGTTCCCGTTCCCGACGAGCTGTTGGAACGGATCCGAGCAGGTCAGCCAGCAGTCCCGGTTTCTCCGGCCCCTGGGAAACGTCGTCGTTTTCTAGCGATGGCGGCATCCGTTGCGGTTCTGGGGTCGGTGGCTGGACTGGCTGTGTTCAGAAAGAGAGTGTGGCCGTTGACTGCTTTCCGTGAGGATATGGCAGACTTTTTGGACAGGGTGTGGGATCATACGTTCGACTTCGCGGAGGATGACTATGCGAACGTCAAACAATGGCTTGAAAAGCATGGAGAGCCGGGGCGTCTGGAGATCCCGTCCCTCCTGGCGAACAGCCGCACCGTGGGTTGCAAGGAACTTCGTTGGAAGCGTCGGAGAGCAGCCTTGATCTGCTTTCTTCCCGCACACACTCGGGCGGTTGTTCATATCCTGGTGGTTGATCGCAGCGCGTTGATCGATCCCCCTGGCCCCGAGCCTCAGTTCTTCAAGCTTCCACGTTGGAATAGTGCGATCTGGTCTACCGGCCCGAATGTATATCTCGCCCTGACCACGGCGGATTCGGAGAAACTGGCTCGGTGTTTTTCGTAGAGCTAACTTCAAGTCAGCCATGGTATAAGGAAAAAGCTGCGAGCGGATAAAACCACTCGCAGCTGCTCGGTTGGGAGAGGATTAACCTTACCCTCTCAACGCAACGCTCGAGGACTATTGGGCTGGGTTCAACTGCCACATGACCGCATGTCGCTCCCCGTTTGCCTTGGTGGCGACGCCGGCTACGTTGCCCGCTTCGTCAACTCCGTAGGCCTGGGCTCCAATGAATTCCGCCGGTAGAAAAGCGTTCAGGTCGATCGATTGAAGAACGCTGTCCCACACGATGGCGTGGTTGTAGGCTGGGGTATTGATCTTCGCTGGATCATTTGCGTAGCCCGCAATGTAGGTCGTTGAGAGTCCCAGGGCGATGCTGTGTGTGAAGACGACATCGCCAGCGTTGACCGGATAGGGATGAATGTTAAGCGCGCTGGCCGCCGTGCCCGTCCAAAGCATCGCGTAATTGAAACGAGCAGTCTTGTTGCCCTTGGGCGCCTCATTGCGGACTCGAATATCGTACCCGGCGTAGCCGACCTGACGAGCGCCATCGGTACCATTGGCTACGGAGAGCGTTGCGCTCTTGGGATGCAACGAAACCGCTGAGCCCCTCGATCCACGCCAGAGGGTGGCATTGGCGTTTCCTTTCACAATAAAGCCGACTTGCTGTCCGGCAGCGACTCCGAATACTTGTGCGCCGCCGTTCCCTTCGCCTAGATCGGTCGCTGCGCCCGTTGCTGCATCCCAGAGCATCGCATGGGCTGAACCGATAGTTCCTGTTTCGTCATTGATCCCGATGGCGTAGCCGCCAATTTGGATGCCATCGGTAGCGGTGGCTTGACCGCCGAAGCTGGTGAACGGGATGGGGAGGAAAGCTCCGCTTTCAGCCGTTCCGCGCCAGACCATGGGGAATGCCCGGGTGGACAGAGCCGCCGTGGCTGCCCATCCCACCTGGATGCCGCCGGAAAGGTCTTCCAGAGCGGATCGTCCACCCGTGCCATTGACCGGATCCAACAAGGCGGCGGGGTGAAAATCGATCGGGCCGCTGGCGTCCCACAAGGTCGCCCGGGTCAGAGCACTCGATCCCACGGGCGATGTTAGGCCGACAACGATTCCGTCCTTTACCGCACTCGCAGAACCGGTGCTTAAATCGATGAACGTGTACGACTGAGCTGAGACATCGAGAGCGACGAAGGTGGCGAACAGCACCGACGAGAGAAGGCTGCGGCTTGGGACGGTTGGATACTTGATTTTCATGAGCAATTCTTAGGTTGTTATTTTTCTATCAACGCCTTCGTTCCACGGTGTCGCAGGCTTGGGCGCGCTGCTGATGCCTTTAGCAGCGGGTGTGCCACGACGTGTTTCGGGTAGTTGTTCTGCCGCATAGGGCGCTTTAAAAGCCGTGGTTTTGTTGAGTTTGTGAGAGAATTTTCCAATCCGATAAATCGCCGAGCGTTCCGTGCTTTAGGCGTGGGCGGCTTTGTTGCGGTGTAGTCCCCGGGCTCTACGGCCCGTAGAGTCTGGGCCGCCTAGCCCAGCATTCTGTCCGGTCCTCCCTCAACTCCGCTCCTTCTCACTTGGGGGTTCCTCCCTGAGGACTCAGCAGCCCACCCCCTTCTCCCCCCTACCAACTGAGTGAACGTACGTTCATCGAGTTGGTAGGGGGGAGGGGGGTGGACGGGGATATGATCAGCGATGGGGCTGGTGAACTTAGTGGGTTTTTGGGCCGGTAGTGCAATGCCCCTGGGTTTCGCTCACCTGTACCAACCGAGTGAACGTACGTTCATCGAGTTGGTAGGGGGGAGTGGACGGGGATATGATCAGCGATGGGGCTGGTGAACTTAGCGGTTTGTGGGCCGGTAGTGCAGTGCCCCTGGGTTTCGCTCACCTGTACCAACTGAGTGAACGTACGTTCATCGAGTTGGTAGGGACTTCGGTGGAAGCTCACGTAGCAGTGCACCGACTTCACCCATGACTTGCTTTCTTTTGCCCCAGGCTTCCATACCTCGATAGTCGGCGGGTAACAGTACTCTCGGCAGCAATGGATCCACCTCCATCACCGCCTCCCAGGCCGCTAGTTCTTGCCTAGCCCATTCAAGCAGCCTCCCCGCAGAGGTCGGCTCTCGATCGGCGATTGTGGGCTTTTGGGCCAGGATGTTCCCATGACTCTCGTAGCGCTGGTTAATAAGGGAAAAATTCCAGGCACCACTCACGATGTCTGAGTTCGACTCCCCGGCGATGGGGGTGGCCTCCAGAAGCACGAGTGATTCGACATCAGCCTCGGTCAGTTTCAGAATGGTCCGATCGATGGACGGTCGATCCGGGCTAACCCAAACGCTGTTCTGCAGCCACCCATAGCCTGCCCGCCGGAGTTGCGCTCGGAAACGATTCCTGAGTCGAGTGTGCTCATTGGGAACATCAAAGATGACCAGCCGCCATTTCCCATCCCAAGGCCTGTTCCATTGTGATTCTGGATCGGAGCCGCCCAGCGCATGGAGTCTGCCGCTCTCCGTAAGCCGGAACATCCTCTTTAGACCGACGTCTCGCCGCTCGACAAACTTCATGGCTTCCAACTCCTGGAGTCGTCCAAGGAACCCTCTTCGGTAAGCCCATCCTTCAAACGACTCACCGATATTGCGAAAACTCGGACGCGATAGCGTCTCGAAAGTCCATAGCATTAGATACAGCAACTCCTTGGTCCTTGGCCTCATTGGAAGGCCTAGACTAACTACGACCTTGCCAACGAGCCAGTACAAATCCCCTGAACGTACGTTCATCGGATTGGTCATGGGGGGGAGTTTAGGGGGAAGTCCAGCAGCCCTTGATCGGTGGGGCTCACAGCAGGGATCAGGTCTGGGCTCGCAGGAGTTCGCCTCTCGATGATGACAATGGACCCTGAGGCAATCCTGGTGACGGTAATTCAACGCTTCAAAGGAACGAAGGGTACGATTACTCGGGCAAGCGTAGTCGGTATCCAACTCCAGGCTCGGTGACGATGAGTTTGGCACGGCCGGGAGCGGCTTCGATCTTGTCGCGCAGGTGGGCGATGTGCACGCGGAGAAAGTGGGTCTCTCCAGAGACATTGGGGCCCCACACCTCCGTCAGAATTTGCCGGTGGGTCAGGACCTTTCCGGCATGTGTCACGAACAGGCGGAGCAGGGAATACTCGATCGGCGTCAGCTTCACCTCCTGACCCTGCTTGCGAACGAGACGTGCGGCGAGATCGACCTCGAGAGGGCCGGCTCGGAACAGCGGATCCGCGCTGGGTCCCTGCCGATGGCGCAGCGCGGCGCGCATGCGCGCCAGCAGTTCTCCGGTGTCGAACGGCTTGGTGATGTAGTCATCCGCGCCCTCGTCGAGCAAAGCCACCTTCTGCGCCGCAGCGTCCTGGACGGTGAGAACCACGATGGAGGTGGCGGACCACTCGCGAAGCTGCTTGAGCACGGTTTCGCCGGGTAGATCGGGCAGTCCGAGATCCAGCAGAATGATATCAGGCCGATGCTGAGACGCCAGCAGCAAGCCCTCCTCGCCTCGTTCGGCGAGGATCACGCGATACCCGTGGGCCTCGAGGACATGCGACAGCAGGCGGCGCATTTGAGGCTCGTCATCGATGACTAGCGCCATCCAGGCTGGCTTTTGTGAGGTCCGGTTCATGTCTGTTGAGCTGGGGGAGGTGGAGGTTCCGCGAGCGGAAGAGAGATGGAAAACTGAGCACCGCCTCCCGGACGGTTACTCGCGGTGACTTGGCCTCCCTGGGCCTCAACGAAGCCCTTCACGATGGCCAGTCCGAGGCCGGTTCCGCCCGCCGCGGCATCGGGGCCGCGATGAAAGAGATCGAAGACGCGATCAAGTTCGTGAGTCGAGAGACCGGGGCCATGGTCGGCTACCGTTAGGATCAGGTGTTTAGTGTCTCGCGCAGCCCCAATCTCGATAGGCGTTCCGGGGGGAGTGTACGTCGACGCGTTCAGAAGGAGATTGTTCAGCGCCTGCTCCAGCAGCACGAGATCACCTCGGATCAAGGGCAGGTCGCGGGGAATGTCGCGTAGGATGGTGCGTCCTTCCAACTGCCGTCCCAACGCCTGAACCGAAATCTCGACCCATTCGGCCACGTCACACCAATCCATTTTGGGCGCAATGTGTCCGGACTGCAGGCGCGCCGCGCCGAGCAGGTTCTGCACGACTCGATTCAATCGCTTTGACGCCAGGTCGATCTCCTCGGACAGCCCCCGCTGCGCCTCGTTAAGCGGGCCCGCCCCGGCCAAAGCGCTCGTTGCGCTGATGATCGCCGAGATGGGAGTACGCAGCTCGTGCGAGACGGAGTTCAGAAGGGTTCGGCTCAGCTGCTCCGACTTGGCGATGAGCTGTGCGCCAAATTCGCCTTCCTTCAGCCGTTGGCGATCGATGACCAAGGCAATCTGCCGTACGAAGCTCTCAAGCAGGCTTCGTTGCTGGATCGAGAGGGGCTGGGAGGAGCGAAATCGCAACGCGATCACGCCCGATGATTTCCCCCCCGCGCTGAGGGGGCAATGCAAGCCCGCGGCCTGCGGCAGCGTATCCGTGAAGCGGCCGGCTGGTTGATCGTGGTGAAACGCCCAGGCCGCTACCGCCTCCTCCTTGTCATCCAGCAGCCAGGGCGCGGCGAAGTAGCGAACCAGCTCCTGATTCTCGTTCGATCCGGACAGCATGAGCGCGACATCCGCATCGAAAGCGGCTCCCACCTCTTTGATGGCCGCGCCCAGGACTTGCGCGTAATCGGTAGCGGCGGCGAGTTCGCGAGTCAGGCGGTACAGCGCAGCTGTCCGTTTCTCGCGTTCGCGGTCCGCGGCTTGCTGGAGCCGCTGCCTGGCCGTCAGCTGGCCGGTGGCGAGGGCGACCAAGAAGTACAGCGCGAACATCATCGAGTCGTGGAAGCCGGTGATCCAGAGGGTGAACAGCGGCGGCACGAACAGGAAGTTCCAGGAGAGAGCGGTCAATGTGGCAGCGAAGAAGATGGGGCCCCGCCCGACGAACATGGCGAGTAGCACGACCGCAGAGAGAAAGATGAGCGCGACCGTCTGATACCCAATCCAGCGCTGTAAGACCCATGCTACCAGGGTGACGGCGGCGCAACTCGCGAAGGCGGCCAAGTATTGACCACTCTGTGACTCCAGGTTTAGCAACGCGGCCTTCGCGGGAGGGGGGGTCTCGGGTTTGTCGGCCCGCACCACCAGAACGTCGATGTCGCCGCTGGATTCCACGAGCCGGCGCAACACGTGTCTCCGCTGGCGGACGCCGAGCCATCTGCCCGGGCCGGGTTTCCCGAACACAATCTGGGTGACGTCGTGCTCGCGGGCAGAGCGCAGGAGGCCGCGAACCATGTCCTCGTCCACCGTTGTAACGACCTCGCCTCCTAGCTGTCGGGCCAGGTTCAAGTTTGCGGCGAGGCGAGCTTGCTGGTCCTCGTGAACAGGATTGGAGCCTTCGACGGAGACCGCCAGCCAAGGGGCCTGGAGCGCGTCCGCGAGCCGCCGCGTCCAGCGGACGAGGGATGCTGACAAAGGGCTGGGCCCCACCGCCACCATGAGACGCACGCTGGTTTTCCACGGCCCGGCACCTGGGAGGGCTTGGCGCAGTTCGCGAGTGTCGACGCCCACATGTTCGGCCACGAGTCGCAGCGCAATCTCACGGAGAGCCGTGAGGTTAGCCTCTCGGAAAAAGTTTTGGGCGGCAGCTGCGGCACGATCCGGAACATACACTTTGCCTTCTTGGAGCCGCCGCAGCAGCTCGGCTGGCGGGATATCGACCAGCTCCATGATAGCCTCGTCCAACAGGCTGTCCGGAACGGTCTCACGGATCTCGGCACCGGTGATCTGTCGTACGGTATCCGCGCGGCTATCCACGTGTTGAACGTTGAGGGTGGTAAACACATCGATGCCGGAACTAAGCAGTTCCTGGACGTCCTGCCAGCGCTTGGGATGTCGGGAGCCGGGCGCGTTGGTATGCGCGAGTTCGTCCACCAGTGCGATCTGGGGATGTCGCGCGAGGAGCTCATCCAAGTTAAGCTCGTGTAGTCGCATCCCGCGATATTCGAGCTCCAGATGGGGAACCTGAGGCAGTCCGCTTACCAACGAATCGGTCTCCTGACGTTGATGCGTTTCGACATGGCCCACGACCACATCGCGACCTGCCTTTAATTCCCGATGGCCTGCCTCCAGCATGGCGAACGTCTTGCCGACACCGGGACACATTCCCAGGAACACTTTGAGCCGTCCGCGCTTTCGTTGGGCTTCCTCGCGCTTGATGGAAGCTAAAAGCGCATCCGGGTTTCGTCGATCGTCGTCAGACATTTCGCTCATGCCAAGTCCACCGGATGGAGTTTAAAAGGCAAGCTTTCTTGGGATGGCGGAGGCGGGCCAGAAGGATCAGGGGAGTGCCGCATGTGATTGGCTGAATCCGGGGGCATAAAGTGACGTGAAGGAACAGCGGTGTCGTGCCACCGCGGTCCATAGAGCGTTCTTGCTCTCCAGTGACTTGCGAAGAAGTGTGGCTCTGTGGAGTGCGGAGACATGTCTCCGCTTTTCCTGCGCGCGACGGAGTGGCACCTCGGCTTCCTCGGTGAATGGGTGCGTGGTCGGGGATCAGGCGGCGTGAAGGAACAGCGGTGTCGTGCCACCGCGGTCCATAGGGCACCATTCTCTCGTCCTGCCCCTTGGCGTGTCCAGACCTGTCTGGTTTTCCCTGGTTCATCGAGTGGCGCTAATCGCATCCAACGCCAGGTTCAGCTTTAGCACATTCACTCCGGGTTCCCCTAGGATACCGAGGTCCGGGCCATCGGTGTTCTCGCGAACGAGACCCAGGACTTTCTGCAACTCGAGCTGACGGGCCCTCGCGACGCGGCGCGCTTGTAGCGCCGCGTTCTGAAGCGAAATATGAGGGTCTAGGCCGCTGGCGGAGGCCGTCACGGCGTCGGCCGGAACGGCATCCGTGGATGGCAGCCCGTTCCGCTTTCGATAGGTGTCCGCCCGCACCTTAAGTGCGTCATGGAGCTTTCGTGACGTCGGACCCAGGTTGCTGCCGCCGGAGTTGGCGGCATCGTAGCCATGGCCGGCTACCGAGGGCCGCGGGTGAAAGTATCCCTCCCCGCTGAAATTCTGGCCAAGCAACTTTGAGCCGCGAATAAGCCCGGTCTGGTCACGGATCAGGCTGCCGGCCGCTTGGTCGGGAAATAGAGCCTTCCCGATTCCGAATACGATGAGCGGATACAAGCCACAGCAAGCCACGCCCAAGATGAGGGTGGAGAGGATGCCTGCGCGAAGGTCAGAGAGAAATCTGTGAGTCATAGTAGACGTCAAACGAGGTTGACTGCAGTGATCAGCATATCGACGGCCTTGATACCGATGAAAGGCATGATGACTCCGCCCAGACCATAGACCAAGAGGTTGCGTTGGAGAGTTGCCAGCGCGCCGATGGGCGTGTACTTGACCCCGCGTAGCGCTAGCGGGATCAGAGCGACAATCAGCAGGGCGTTGAAAATGACGGCGCTTAGGATCGCGCTCGTCGGGCTGTGCAGGTGCATGACATTTAAGGGGGCGATCGCGGGAAAGGTGACCATGAGCATGGCCGGAATGATCGCGAAGTACTTCGCGACGTCGTTAGCGATACTGAAGGTCGTGAGTGATCCCCTGGTGATCAGCATCTGCTTTCCTATTTCGACGATATCCAGGAGCTTGGTGGGGTTGCTATCGAGATCCACCATGTTCCCGGCTTCCCGAGCGGCTTGCGTGCCAGTGTTCATGGCAACACCCACATCGGCCTGGGCCAGGGCAGGGGCGTCGTTGGTTCCGTCTCCCGTCATCGCAACCAGGTGGCCTCCCGCCTGTTCATCGCGGATGCGCTGCAGCTTCTGCTCGGGAGTGGCTTGCGCCATAAAGTCGTCGACGCCGGCCTCCGCCGCGATGGCGGCTGCGGTCAAGGGATTGTCGCCCGTCACCATTACCGTCCGAATTCCCATTCGGCGCAGCTGTGCGAAACGATCCTTGATGCCGCCCTTGACGACGTCCTTCAACTGAACGATCCCAAGCACCTCGCGCCCCTCGGCCACTACCAGCGGCGTCCCGCCTGCGCGGGAGACCTCATCCACGCCCTGGCTGATCTCCTTGGGAAAACTTCCGCCCAGCGACTCCACATGCCGACGAATCGCCTCGGACGCCCCTTTGCGGATGGATCGCGTCGCGTGACCATCTGTCGACGGAAAGTCCACTCCGCTCATGCGCGTCTGAGCGGTGAAGGGAACGAACTTGGCATGCGAATCGCCGACGTCTCGTGGGCGGAGATTGAACTGCTGCTTGGCCAATACGGAGATGCTGCGGCCTTCGGGGGTTTCGTCCGCCAGAGAGGCCAGTTGAGCCGCATTCGCCAGGTGCTCCGCGGCAACGCCGGGAGCCGGCAGGAAGGCGGTTGCCATGCGGTTGCCGAGCGTGATGGTTCCGGTCTTGTCCAGGAGCAGAACGTCCACGTCGCCCGCCGCCTCGACGGCCCGCCCGCTCATCGCCAACACATTCCGTTGCAGCACGCGGTCCATTCCGGCGATGCCGATGGCACTGAGCAGTCCGCCGATGGTCGTGGGGATGAGGCAAACCAGGAGTGCGATCAGCACGGGCGCGGAGAAGACCGCACCTGAGTAGATGCCGAACGGTTTGAGCGTTACGCAGACCAGCAGGAAGATGAAGGTCAAGGCCGCCAAGAGAATGGTGAGGGCAATCTCATTCGGTGTCTTCTGGCGTTGGGCGCCCTCCACGAGACCGATCATGCGGTCCAGGAAGCCCTGGCCCCGCTCCATGGTCACGCGGATGAGAATGCGATCACTCAGGACGCGGGTTCCTCCGGTGACGGCACTTCGGTCGCCGCCGCTTTCCCGGATGACGGGGGCCGATTCGCCCGTGATAGCCGCCTCGTCCACGGTCGCGATGCCTTCAATGACATCGCCATCGGCCGGGATGACATCCCCCGTCTCGCAGACCACGATATCGCCCTTCATGAGGCTGGGTGCCGGGATGGCTTCCTCTCGCCCGTTGCGCAGACGACGTGCCGTGGTCTCTTTCCGCGCCTTGCGCAAGCTCTCCGCCTGGGCCTTTCCCCGGCCCTCGGCCACTGCTTCGGCGAAATTTGCGAAAAGAACCGTGAACCATAGCCAAACGGCTAGCTGAGCGACGAAACCTCGTTCGTCCGAGGAAGTGAAGATGCTGACGGTAGTCAGGGCGGCCTCGACCATCGTTACGAACATCACCGGGTTTTTGATCATCAGGCGCGGATCCAATTTAACGAAGGAGTCGCCAATGGCAGGACCGACGATTTTCCAATCCAGCAGGGAAGTTGGTTTCGAAGTCATAGGGGGCGAGCGTTCGTGAGACAGTTCTTAGAACAGCTTTCCTTGATGCATGAGGAAGTGCTCGACCACCGGCCCGAGTGCCAGCGCCGGTAGAAAGTTCAGAGCACCGACTAGCAATACGGTCCCCAGCAGCAAAATCATGAAGGTGCCCCCTGAAACCGGGAAAGTGCCGGCGCTGGGCGGAGAGATCTTTTTTCTGCCGAGCGATCCCGCCAGGCCCAGGATGGGCACGATCATGGCAAACCGGCCTATCAACATGGCCAGCCCGAGGGTGGTGTTATACCAGACGGTATTGGCGGTGAGCCCAGCAAACGCGCTGCCGTTGTTGGCGGTCGCTGAACTAAAGGCGTAGAGCATCTCCCCGAGCCCGTGGGGTCCTTGATTGTTCAGCCCGGCGGTTCCCCAGGCACTGACCGCAGCCCAGGAGGACAATCCCAGGATCGAGACGGCCAGGATGAGCAGTGTCAGCATCGCCATCTTGACCTCGTAGGCTTCGATCCTTTTGCCCAAATATTCGGGCGTCCTTCCGACCATGAGGCCGGCGATAAAGACGGCCAACACGACGAAGACCAGCATTCCATAAAGTCCGGCGCCCACGCCGCCAATGATGATCTCGCCGAGCTGCATGTTGAAGAGCGGAACAAACCCACCCAACGGCGTGAAAGAGTCATGCATGGAGTTCACGGCGCCGCAAGAAGCGGCGGTGGTCACCGTCGCGAACAGGGCGGAATTGAAGATGCCAAAACGCACCTCCTTGCCCTCCATGTTGCCGTCGCTGGAGGCCAATCCCAGTTGGTGATGGATTGGGTTTCCCGCTGATTCCGCCCACCAGCAGGCCATGGTTCCGGTCAGGAAGAGCACCATCATCGTGGCCCACACCGTCCATCCGTGTTTCTGATTCTTGACCATCCGGCCCAGGTAATACGTCAGGCCGCTGCCGATGACAAAGATGGAGAGCATCTGCAGGAAGTTCGACAGCGGTGTCGGGTTCTCGAAACCGTGCGCGGCATTGGCGTTGACGTATCCGCCGCCATTGGTACCGAGCATCTTGATGGCCACCTGCGACGCCATGGGGCCTTGAACGATGGTCTGCTCCTCCACGATCTGATCGATCATCACTGGCAGGCCTCGGTCGTCGGATTTTGGAACCTGGACCGTGTAGGTCTCGGTGAGCTTCGCGGTCGTGTAGGGCTCGAAGTTCTGGATCATCCCCTGGGAGATCAGGACCGCGGCGAAGACCACGCACATGGGCAGGAGCAGATAATAGGTTGTCCGGACCAGGTCCACCCAGAAGTTGCCCAGCGTGCTCGCCGAATGCCGCGAAATTCCCCGAACCAACGCAGCGGCGATGGCGATCCCGGTGGCGGCCGACACGAAGTTGTGAAAGGTGAGGCCCACCATCTGGGACAGATAGGACAAGGTTGTCTCCCCCCCGTAACTTTGCCAGTTTGTGTTGGTCGTAAAGCTCACCGCAGTGTTGAACGCGAGATCCTCGCTGAGCGCGCCGAATCCTTGCGGGTTGAGCGGAAGGAGATGTTGAAGCCGTAGAATGGCGTAGGTGAACAGGCATCCGACCAGGCTGAACACCAGCATGGCGAAGGTGTATTGCTTCCAGTCCTGTTCCTGGCGCGCGTCCATTCCCATCGCGCGGTAGGTCAGCCGTTCGACCGGTCGCAGGATCCGATCGAACCAGGTCTTGCCATCCGCATCGAGGGCCTGAACAAGGTAGAGCCCCATCGGCTTGGTAACGGCAGCCAAGACGATAACAAACAAGGTGAGTTGAATCCAGCCCGAGGTGCCCATAGGTAGTCCTTAAAACTTTTCGGGTTGAACCATGGCCGTGAACAGGTAAACGAACAGCAGGAGCGCGACGCTCCCGAGCAGCATGGTTTCCATAGGCGTGTTTCAGAGTTTCTCCACCCACCGTACATAGCGGCTGCAGGCGACAAAAAATAGGAACATGAGTCCAACGTAGATCGCATCCATCATAGCGTGCCTTCCGTATCCCCGTTGGGGGACGTGTTTCTCACGAAGAGTTTCCATGCAGTGAAGGTGCGTCCATTGGACAGATTTGGGTAGTTAAGAAGCGGTTCAAAAGTGTTAAGAGATTGTTAACGATCGGCCGCCTCGCCTCATGCGCACTGAGAGAAGGGAGCTAGGAACTCTGCTCGCGCAGTTTGGTCAGCCGCTCGTCCGCGACCCGTAGCAGCCGAAGTTGGTCCAAGAGCGAATCGAACTCAGGCTTGCTAACCATCTTGAAGCCATTCCTGCTTACTTTTCTCAGCTCTTGCCAGATCGCTTCCACGGCCGTGAGGTGCATCTCTGGATTTGGTTCTGAAGCTGCTGGCGAGGGTTGCGGTTCGAGAGTTTCGAGCAGGAACTCCGTTAGGAAATGGGGCTGATACGCTTGGTACACTCTCGCTCCAAAACGGAACAGATCATTGGCTATTGTCCGCGACAACGGCGATCCACTCGCAGTCCAATGCCGAATGAGTTCCATTCCTTCATCCACCGCGTCGGTGGCCTCTGCGAATAACGGATCCCTCGTCGCGCCATCTGGGTGCTCCCCGATCAGGCAAGTCAAAGCCTGGCAGAGTATGTAACGGGCCTTCAACCCGACCTCCGCGGATCGGAGGTGCTGCCGCTCAGCGCCGTGAGAGTAGCTTATTGCTTTGCGGGCGGACTTGCAGGCCTGGGTTGGATTCGGGATTCCGGATTGGAGGAGCGCGTTGGCGTGATTCATGGAGACAGCCGCTCGGATCTGCGCGCTGTCTCCGGTCTCCGCCAAACCCTCCAGGCATGCGTCTGCTTGCTCGAAACAGTCGATCGCCTCACGTTGGGCGTCCTCAGTTGCGAAGGCTTGGAGGGTGATCCCTCGGTTCATCCATGCGATGGCGGTTCGCTGGCGAAAGGCCGCCGCTGCCTGTGGGGGAAAACTCAGCATGACCCCTAAGGCTTCATCGTAGGCGGTGAGGGCGAGTTCGAGGTTGTTCGTGCCTCCGAGTCGCGTGAGGGCATCGCCTCGGTTCATCCATCCAGCGGCCAGGCCGTAGCGGATCCAGGGATCTACGTCGGGAGGATAAGCCCGGCGACACTCGATGGCCTTGTCGAACGAGCGGATGGATTGCGTCAGGTTGTCGAAGCCGCCTTCGTTCATGAGTGCGATCCCCCGATTGGTCCAAACATTGGCTAGAAAATTGCGGACGTCGATTCGCTGCGCCGAGTCTCGCTCGCTCAACATACGCTGAGCCTCGTCGTAGGAGGACAAGGCGGCCGTCCTGCTTTGGCTGGTTCCGATTTCGCGGAGGCAGTTGCCGCGCAGAAGCAAGGCCGTGGCCTTCAGCCAGACAACCGAATCATCGCTTGAGATGACAGGCCCCTGGAGCCATCGCAGGGCCGTATCCGTCGCCGCCAAGCCTGAGGCGAGGCTTGAGGCTGTCCCGGCGGCCAGGCACCGCTCCGCCTCCCTGAGATGCAAGAGGACCTCGCCTGGTGATCGGCTGCTTTCGGGTTTCTCAATATGATCCATGGTTCTGAGACGTTCGTGAGCACATGTCCGTGTCATACCAGGCTTTTGTGCGCAGCACATCCGCGGGGTTGCTATTCTTTGGCGGCCAGTTGCGCAAATCAAAGGCGCTGCGAAAGCGGCCCTGAGGGGCGAGACCTTACGTTAAGGCGGCCATGGAATCCCTATCGAGTCGCCTGTTGGACGCCGTTGCCGGGAAGCGCGGGAGATTTCGATTCCGACCGCAAGACAACGACAATCTATCGCAACCACGCAGAGGCGGACCCGGGGGTATGTGTGCATGATGTTTCTCGCATTTGATCGGATCATGGGCAGTTCCCTTGGCGATCGGATGGTGAATCGTCCCTTTTCCTATGTTGAATCTGATTAACGACCGAGAGGAAGCCGAGGGCTCCAGCTTGTTGACCCGTCGTTGCGGGTCACCCGCATTGGCATTCCTGACGACATTGAGCGCGGCGGCGCTCTGCCCTTATGCCTCATCAGGGCAGGGGACATCCTCCTTGGTGGGCTCCAGGCCCGCCTCGGGAACAGCGACAGGAACGAATGGTCCGTCCGTGCTTCCGGAGGTGGTGGTCAAGGGCGAGCAGGACCCCGGGTACAAACCCGAGTCGGTCGCTTCTCCCAAGATCGTGACCGCGCTGCGGGACACTCCACAAACAGTGAACGTGGTTCCCAGGCAGGTCATTGAAGATCAGAACGCGACCACCTTGCGGGACGTTCTGCGAAACGTGCCGGGCATCAGCTTTCAAGCCGGGGAGGGCGGGGTGCCGGCCGGGGATCAGCTCACCATCCGTGGATTTGCCGCGCGTACCGACCTGTTCGTCGACGGGGTTAGAGACGTCGGCGGCTATACCCGCGACGCCTTCAATGTCGAGCAGGTGGAGATCTTTAAAGGCCCGAATTCGACGTATTCCGGTCGGGGTTCGACCGGCGGTTCGGTCAACATGGTCGCCAAGACTCCCAAGCTGAACCCGTTCTATGGCGGATCGTTGAGCTACGGTTCCGACGATTACTATCGAGGCACTCTCGATTTCAACCAGCCCATCCCACAGCTCAGCAAGCTGGGTCTCGAGGGGGCGGCCTTCCGTTTGAACGGGCTCTACCATGATCAGGATTTCGCCGGCCGCGACTGGATTCACGACCATCGGTGGGCTTTGAATCCCACCCTCGCGCTCGGGTTGGGCACCCGGACCCGGGCGGTGTTGAGCTATCTGCATCTTCAGGAAAACAACTTGGCGGGATATGGACTTCCCTTTGTGAGCAGTCGCAACAATCCCTACGGGGGCCGGAGCGCCGTCGGTAGGATTGCCCCCTTGCCCTACGATAGTTTTCTGGGCCTGGTGGACCGTGATTTCGAGGATTTGGTGAACGACATCGCCGGGCTCCGCTTCGAACATGACTTCACGGATACGGTAAAACTGCAGAATCAAACCCGATACGGGCGGACGGATCGGGACTCGGTGATCACCGCTCCACGGATCATCCGGAATCCTACGGCGGATCCGCTCTATGGGCCCTATGACCTGGGATCGGGACGAGTGGTTACGGGCAGCGACGGGGCACTGTATGGATTGAATCACGAGTTTCAGTCCCGGGATCAAGTCACGGATGTCTTTTCCAACCAGACGGATCTTCGGACCGAGTTTGAAACCGGCAAGCTGGGGCACACGCTGGTCACTAGCTTCGAGTACAGTCACGAGACGGAAGCCAACTATCTGCGGTCCTCCACGGTTGGCACCGCCTTTCCCTACCCAGCCCAGCTCAGCAACCCGCTTTCGCCCAGCTCGTCGGATCTGTTCCATCCGTACTTCCGGACCGGTGCGCGGAACCAGGCGATTGTGGATGCGGCTGGCTTGTCGGTGTTTGATACCATCGAACTCTCTGAGAAATGGCTCTTCACCGCCGGCTTGCGAGGCGATGTGTTTTCGACCACTTACCATCAGCGTGCGACCAATGGGGTGACCACGACGCTGGCCCGCACCGACATCGAGCCCACGTGGAGAAGCGGCTTGGTTTACAAGCCTCTGCCCCACGGGAGCGTTTACTTTGGCTACGGGACCTCGTTCAACCCATCGGCCGAAGGCCTCACCCTGGCTGCCAACAACGCGATCCTGGATCCCGAGTTGGGGCGGAGCTATGAGTTGGGAACCAAATGGGATCTGTTCCGGGAACGGCTGTCGGTGAGCGCTGCGGTGTTTCGAACCGACAAGGACAATTATCGAAACACGGATCCCATCACCAGCGTGGTGAGCACCACCGGGAAAGTGCGAGTTCAGGGGATTGAGTTGGGCGTCTCCGGCCGAGTGACCGAGCGGTGGAGTATCTACGGGGGCTACGCCTTCATGGACAGCGAGATTCTTAAATCGTCGACTGTCACGACCTACGATGGAGTCGCCATTCGCGAGCAGGGCCATCGCCTCAACAATACCCCCGAACAGACCGCGAGCATTTCGACCACCTATGAGCTGCCGTGGCGGTTCACCCTTGGTACTGGCGTGTTTTTTGTGGATGAGCGCTTCTCGCACAATGTCGAAAAGCAGTCGGTGGCGGGTTATTGGCTGCAGGATGGTTTTGTTTCATGGAAAGCGAATGATCATATCGATATTCGAGTGAACGTTTCGAATCTGTGGGACAAGGAGTACATCGACCGAGTGGGCGGTGGGCATGCCATTCCTGGCGCGGGGCGCTCGGCGATTCTGACCGCGTCGTTCAAATTCTAAATCCCACTCCCCTATGTTGTTGACCATTCCCGAGGTTCTCAATGGCGACCAGGTTAAGCAGGCACGCCAACTCCTGGACCAGGCCGATTGGGTGGACGGCAAAGTCACCGCCGGCCACCAGTCGGCCAAAGCCAAGGACAACGTCCAGATTCCCGAGGGGCATCCCATCGCCGCCCAACTCGGCGAGATGATCCTCGGCGCGCTGGGACGACACTCGGTCTTTTTGTCCGCTGCCCTTCCGTTGCGGGTTTTCCCGCCGCTCTTCAACCGGTATTCGGGCGGACAGTCCTTTGGAACTCATGTGGACAATGCCATTCGTCAAGTGCCCGGAACCGCGCACCGGATTCGGACGGATCTGTCGGCGACCCTCTTTTTTGCTGGGCCCGAAGAGTATGATGGCGGCGAGCTTTGCGTGGAGGACACCTATGGCGTGCAGCGGGTTAAGCTGCCTCCCGGGTACCTGGTTCTCTACCCGTCAACGAGCCTTCATCACGTGACGCCGGTGACCCGAGGGGCTCGGGTCTGCTCGTTCTTTTGGATCCAGAGCATGGTCCGCGACGATGGGCACCGATCGCTGCTTTTTGATTTGGACCTGAGCGTTCAGCGGCTGAGCCGAGACCTCGCGGGGAACGCCACCGCTGAGCAAACGGCCGTTCAACTGACGGGTGTTTACCACAACCTGCTGCGCCAATGGGCGGAGCTTTGAGAGGATCATGATGCTGCGTAAACTCTTGTTCTGGGCCCACCTGGTGGTTGGGGTGGTAGCGGGGGTGGTTATCCTCATGCTGTGCGTGACCGGAGCGGCCATCGCCTTCGAGAAGGAGGCCATCGGGTTCGGCGAGGCTGGCCTGAGGAGGGTGGAGCCGATTCCAGGGATCAAACCGCTGTCGGTCGATGCAATGCTGAGGCGGGCAGAACTCGATCGGCCTGGCAAAAAGCCGACTTCTCTGGCAGTGTCCTTTGATCCGGGCCAGGCGGTGGTGCTGTCGTATGGCCGGTACGAATCTGCTTACATGAACCCGTATACCGGAGCGATGGTCGATCCAGGAGCCGCGGGCACGCGCAGCTTGATGCGCGTGCTGACGGATTGGCATCGGTGGCTCGGTCGCGATGACCAGGGTCGATCGGTCGGCAAGGCGATCACCGGTGCAGCGAATGTGGCTTTTCTGTTCCTGGCGATTTCCGGACTGATTCTGTGGGTGCCGCGGAAGTGGTCGATCGAATCGATCAAGTCGGTTGTCCACTTCCGCTGGCAGGCCCGCGGCAAGGCTCGGGATTGGAACTGGCATACAGTGGTCGGATTCTGGCTTTCGCCCGTGTTGATCGTGCTCACGCTCACGGGCATGGTGATTTCCTATCGTTGGGCGTCCGATCTCCTGCACCGTGTGGCGGGATCTCCGCCACCGCCGGCCGCCGCGGGTCCTGGTGGGCCTGCGGGAGCGGGAGCGGTGACCGTTGGCAAACCTGAGGTGCCGACCCAGCCGCTCACCTACGCGGCCTTGGCGGCGATCGCTCAGCAGGCAGTTCCGCAGTGGGACCTTCTGACCCTGCGCTTAGGCTCGAACGACCGTCGTGGTGGTGGTGCTCCGTCGGCGGACCGCGGCGGCTCCGCTCGCGGTCCGCGAGAAGGCGAGGGTAAAGGCGAGGCCAGCAAAGGGCCGGACAACGTTCCCGCTGTGAACTTCTCGCTCCGGGAGCGAGGGGCTCTGCCTCAATACGGGAGCGTTCAGCTGTGGCTCGATCCCTATACGGGCGCAGTGCTGAAACGCGAGGGATATGCCGAGTTTAACTCCGGACGTAAGCTCCGGATGTGGTTTCGATTCCTTCACACGGGCGAAGCGCTGGGAATGGTTGGCAAGTTCGTGGCTGCCCTGGCTTCCCTGGGTGGGGCGGTTCTGGTTTGGACCGGCTTCGCGCTGGCGTGGCGTCGATTTAGGTCGCGTCGCGAGAACAGCGCAGTAGCCAACGGACCACCCGATGCGCTCCGAGAAAACCTGTGACTTCGACCCAGCTCCATTCGAAATCGACCTCAACTGGCCCCGAACGGCGCCAGCTGAGCTGTCATCCGGAGGACGCGGACTGGTCCGCCATCTTTACCCTGGTCCTTTGGTTGTTCGTTTCAGGGGTGGCGGGGATGGGTGCCTGGTTGTCCTATCCGACTCCACTGCCTCCCGCACCGCCACGAGCCCCCGTTCAGGCCGAGTTTCTGAGTGTGGAATTGACCACGGAGCCCCTGCCTTCGCCGGAACTTCCGGCATCGCCGCCACCGGCGGCGATGCCACCCACGCTGCCGCAGAAGTCCATGCCCGTGCCGGCACCGGCCGCCATCGCTGTCGCCGAGCCCAGTCCGGCGATTGCATTTCCGATACCCGTCGAAGGCCCGGTTCGGGTCGTGAACGCCGCGCAGGCCTCCCTGGTTCGTCAAGCGCCGGTGGTTACACCCACAGCCACCCCGGCAGTCCCGGTTTCGGTCCCGGCCGTCCAGCAGCTGCAATACGGACAGGGGGAAGGAAGGCAACCCGCGCCCGAGTATCCGATGACGGCGCGTCGACAGGGGCAGCAGGGAACTGTGGGTGTTCGTTTTACGGTCGGCCCGGACGGCCACGTTGTGGCTGCCGAGGCGATCAGGCCCGCGCCGTGGCCCATTCTGACCCAGGCGGCGCTGCGGACGGTGCGGGATCGTTGGAAGTTCCGCCCTGGCCCGCTTCGTCTGTACGAAGTCTCGATTCGTTTTGAACTCGCTCCCTAAATCGTTATGATCCATCCCATGCTCGCCAACGTCGTTGTGGACTTTTTCCTGAAGGGGGGTCCCATCATGTGGCCGATTCTGCTCTGTTTGCTCGCCGCGCTGGTGGTGGTGGCGGAGCGAGGTCTGTGGTGGTGGGCCCTCAGTCGGCGGGCCTCTCGCGAGATCCTCTCGGAGACCTGTGAGGCGGTTGCTCAGGGAAGTTTTGTCCGCGCCGTTCAGCTGAGTGGCCAGCGGCCCAACGATCCCTATCTTGCGACGGTCCACCAGGGTCTCACTCACGCGCACAGCAGTCTGCTGGGTGCAATGCAGGTTAAAGCCACCGATGAGATCGAGCGAGCCGAGCAGCGACTCTGGATCCTGGGAAGCTTCATTACCTTGGCGCCCTTGCTGGGGCTGCTGGGCACCGTCACCGGCATCATGCACTCGTTCAACTTCGTCGGGGACGACCAACTGGCGGTCACCAAGGTGAGCGGTGGCATTGCGGAGGCGCTGATTGCCACCGCCTGCGGGCTGGGGATCGCGATTCTCTGCCTCCTGCCTTACAACTATTTCAATCGACGCTTGGCAAGTTTCCGATCGCGCCTGGAGCGGACGATCAACCAGGTCGAACTCCTGGTGGCTTCCGCCAAGCAGCACGGGCACGATTTGGAGGAGTTTGCGCGAGACCAGGCGATCGGCACCCGGTCGTCGGAGTCAACACGTCAGCCTTCCACCACGCTCACCCACCGCTAAGCATCATGCCTGTTAAGCTGACATCCCGGCATGCCGACGAGACCGAGGCTCGCATCGAGATCATCCCGTTGATCGACATCATGTTTTTCCTCTTGGCCGCCTTCATGCTTGTTAGCCTCAGCATGGTAAACAGCCGGAGCGTCAAGGTCGATCTGCCGACGGCCACAACCGCGACCGGCGAGGCTCACAAGGACTTCCTCAGTTTGTCGGTCGATGCGGCTGGCACCTTGTTCCTCGACCAGAAACCCATCGGGAATCAGGAGCTGATTTCGTTGCTTACGGCGCAACGAAAGACCAATGCGTCCGTCCGGGTGTTCATCAGCGGGGATCAAGCGGCGCGTCACGGAGATGTCATTCGAGCATTGGATCTGGTGCGATCCTCGGGAATCGACAAGGTGGCGTTTGAAACCCGCGAGGCAGTCAAGGCCAGCGCTCCATGAATCGTTTTCTTGGCCCTCTCAATCTCGTGGGAGTTCTGGTCCTGAGCGGCATCTGCCTCTTTCAATGGGAAGCCAGCCGGCGGGCTCAGTTGGAGCGGGTGGCGCAGACGAAGGTTCACTACGAACTGCTGGCGAAAGTGGAGGAGCAAGCCGGTCAGATTCGCGACTCGAATGCGGATCGAGACCGCTTTCGTGACCAGCTGACCAAGGTGAGCACCTCGTGGAAAGAGACCGGGGAGGAGTTGGCTGCCCTGCGGAGGGAGCGGGCAGCCTGGCTGGTTGAGCGGGACAGCCTCAAGTCGAACAAGAATGCGAAGTAGGCAGGAGCGCAGAGACAGTGGGTGGCTGAGTTAACTGTTTAGGAACGAGCGCTACTGCTTACATCGCGTGTTGGAGGGAGCCGCGTCAGGGGACGCAGGCTATAGGAAGAGTAAGGGGTCGGA
>JAEUHE010000124.1 GCA_016793885.1 Verrucomicrobiales bacterium | reverse complement strand
TTCTGAGACTTGCGTCACCCGGACTCAAGGAGCCTAATCCGTTTGTTCGGTTAGGCTATACGACGGGTGGCACGCCTTTCAGGGTGCGGCGGAAAAGGGAACGGAATTCCGGGGATCTTCGATCGCCCGGCTAATCTCTCGGAACCCTGCGGGTTCTCGGACTGGCGCCGCATGAGAACCACACTAGACAAAGTCTTCGCGAGTCTTTTACTCTCGCTCCAGCACGTTGCATCCTATTGTTCTGACGTGTTTTGCCCATGCCCGAAATGCCCTTTCAACTGACCACGGTCACTCGCGTGTTTGAGGAGGGGACCCAACTCTTGGAGGCGATGGGGTATTCCGAAATCTCCGCTTTGGAGGCGGACGGGCAGAAGTCTCGGACCTGCTTTGAAGCCAAAGCTAGAATTTTGCTGGAGGACGCCAGCCTTTCACCAGCCCTCTCCTTGCATCGTCGAAATTTTCGAGCCGATCTCGAAGTGGACTCGGTGACCTTGAGATTCGATCCGCCACGACGTTCACCTGAGTGGGAGGAACCGCTGATGCTGCGGATTCATTTCGTGCGATGGGTCGTGGATGAGGTGTGCCATGCAGCGGTGCCTGGGCTTGGCGTTTACGTGTTCGCCAACTCTCCCGCGCTCCTCCTGGAGCGCCTGGAGGCTCATGTTCGTCTGGTGTTGGCCGGTGCGGGTCCGCAACTCAGCCTGAGTCGGTTGGCTCAGCTCGAGCGAGTCTCTGAGCTCCGGGTGGGGCACTTGGAGTTGGCCGCGCACCGCAAGACGCCGAAGGAGCTAGCCATGGCTGGAGAGGCCAAGGAGGAACAGTCATCCGCGCTGAGTCAACTGGCCGAGGAACTGCCGCCGCGACGAAGGACTGGGGGCGCAGGTCGACGCAACTCTGGAAAGTCCGCCCCTGCCGGAGTGTCTGAGCCCGCTTTCGAGTTGGATGCCGAGCTTCAACAGTTGGCCGAGCTGTTGGCAGGACCAAATGCTCGTAGCGTGCTTTTGGTGGGTCCTCCCGGGTGCGGGAAGACCGCGCTGGTGCGCGAATTGGCCCGACGTCGGAATCAGTTTGGTTTTGGCCACAGCTCGTTTTGGTCTACCAGCGGTTCGCGGCTGATGACCGGACAGATCGGCTTCGGAATGTGGCAGGAACGCTGTCAGTCTCTCTGCCGCGATGTTTCCAAATCCCAGGCGATCCTTCATCTCAACGGGCTGGATGAGTTGCTTCAGGTGGGCAAGGCTTCCCGTGGGGAACAGAGCGTGGGTAGTTTCCTGCGGCCCTGGATCGCGCGGGGCGAGGTGCTCGCGATCGCCGAATGCACGCCGGAGCAGTTGAGCATGATCGAGCGCGAGGAGCCACACCTGCTCGGTGCGTTCCAGCCGTTGGCTATCGCGGCGCGTACCGCTGGACAAACTCGAGAGATTCTCGGAAAGGTTCTGGCTGTGTCTCCAGGCGAAGAGGGCATGGATGGTGTAGCCAATGAGCTGGCACTGGCTCGGCTGCATCGGCTTCACGAGCGCTATGCCACCTACTCGGCGAATCCTGGTCGTCCGTTGCGCTTTCTGAAGAACTTGTTGGCCGACCGGTTTCCGGAGAAGCAGTTGAACGAAGGGCAAGTCATCGCTGCCTTCTCGCGGGAGACGGGCTTGCCCCCGATGTTGCTGGATGACGAGATCGACTTGGATCTAACGGCGACGCGGGAGTGGTTTGCTCAACGCGTGCTGGGGCAGCCTGAAGCTGTAGCTCGAGTGGTGGAGCTGCTGGTGGTGGTTAAAGCGAGGCTCGCCCGGCCACGTAAACCTTTGGGTTCCTTCTTGTTCATCGGACCGACCGGCACCGGAAAAACCGAGATGGCGAAGTCATTGGCCGGTTTTCTGTTCGGTGACCCTCGTCGCCTCGTCCGTTTCGACTTAAACGAGTTCAGTGATCCGGTGTCGGTTCAGCGGCTGATTGGCGGCCCGTTGACGAACGGGAATGAAGGGTTACTCACCGCACGAATCCGGGAGCAGCCATTCAGCGTCGTGTTGCTGGATGAATTCGAGAAAGCGGATCGAAGCTTTTTTGACCTCCTGCTGCAGATTCTCGGTGAGGGGCGGCTCACGGACGCCTCCGGTCGAGTCGCCGACTTTTGCAATAGTGTCATCGTGATGACCTCGAACTTGGGCGCGGAACGAATCCAGCGCGGGCCGACCGGTTTCCGATCGGACGCCGGGTCGAGCGCTCAGGTTCAATCCGATTTTTCTGACGCAGTGCGCCAGTTCCTACGTCCGGAGATTTACAATCGGCTGGACTCCATCGTTCCATTCCATGCTCTGGCGCAGGATACGGTGTTGGCGATCGCCAGGCAGCATCTGGACTCGCTCCGATTGCGGGATGGTCTCCGCCTCCGCTCTATTCGGTGGCAATGGCAGCCAGAGGTCGCCCACCATCTGGCCGGCCGCGGGTATGATGTGCGGTATGGCGCTCGCCCTCTCAAACGCGCCATCCAGCAAGAGTTGCTGGTACCGTTGGCCGAGGCGATCAACCAATACCGGAGCACTACCGCCCTGCAGGTATCGGTATGGTTGAAGCAAGGACGGATTCAAGTAAAAGTTCAGGCTCAGGAGGAAAACGACCCACAGCGCACTAGCCCAGCTGTTCATTCCATCATTACGCGACTGGTCGAGCAGCGCCGTCGTGTGGGTCGGCTCGTGCGGTGTGTTTCGTTCAGCAGGATAGAGGACGAAGTGGCCATGCTTGAATCTCTGGAGCGTCGACTCAAGCCCAACGCGAGCAAGGCACCGGAAATACAAGTCCGTCTGGCTCGATGGCCGAAACTGCGCGCCTGCTTGCGAGCGGTAACCGACCTCCTTGAGCGGGCCAGCCAGTTCGAGACGGACGCGTTGACGCTATTCCATGGGCGTGCAGCGATCGATGAGAGCCTGATGACCCAGGAGTTGGATGCTCTGACGAAGGAGTTGCGGCACTTGAAGCGTGAAGTGGTTCGCCACCAGCAGTCCTCACCGGATGATGTTGTACTCGCCTTCTACTGTGAGGATCGATCCTCGTTGCTCGAGTTGGCGCTAACCTATTACCGCCTCGCTTTGGATCTGGGGGAAGTCCTCAAACTCGACTATCTGCGTCTCCCGGCCGGCAAGGCATCGAATGTGACCAAACTGGTCCGTGAAACCCCTCAGAAACTGAGTGTCTTTCTCGCCTCGCCGCCGGAAGAGTTGATGGGTATTGTGATGCATCTGCGGGGCGATTTGTTTGCCGTTCGATTTCAATCGGAGGCTGGCTTGCACCTCATCCAACGAAGGAACAAAGGGTTCAAAGTGCTGGTCGAGTCCGCTTCGCCACCTGTGGACAAATATGAGCCACCACCCGGCATCCATCGCCAGGGCGGTATTGACGCCCGGGGCGCGTCGAACTGTCGGACCTATGTTGAGGAGAAGGGAGTTGTCCGAGATCGGAAGCTCGGCGATCGACCTTGGGCTGGTGAGGGATTGAAACAGTGCTTGGCAGTGCTAACCGAGGAGCGCTTGGAGCTGGCCGTCGAGGAGGCCACCCGCTGAGTTCCTATGATCTTTTCGATCCCAATCTTTATCGAGGAACGCTCTTCGGGGCCGGGCATCTCCCCGACCTTTGTCGTTCGACCGTTATTCCAGCGAGAACCCGTGCAGCGAGCCGAGAAACTGACTCGCGCTCTGGCTAAGCTTTCGAACAACCTCCACCAGCTCCTCCTTGGGTTAGGTCGAAGCCCCCGCCATGACGACCTGGCGGCATGGACCTTTGATCCTTTGTTGGACGAGACCACGATTGAGCTGCGGCTTGAGCTCAAGTCTGGCTCGCATCGTCGACTTTTTTTCCTGGTTGGCTATTCCTCGTTCGGTCGAAAACTCTATTTTTGTCCGAAGCTGCCCGAACTCCATTTTGAAGTCTTGTCCAACCAGACGTTGGCGGATCGCGCCGTCACGGTATTCACCCCACATTTTCGGGAAATGGAACGCGACAGGGGCGCAGTGGATCTGGATGACTTTGCTCTGATCGGAAAGGGGCGCCTCACCATTCTCGAAGTGGCGCTGGATCCCGCTTCACTCGCCACGAAGAAGAGTGGCACAACCCGGGCCGCGTTGTTTGGCGGCCAGGAGAAGAAGGAGGGTGAAGTGGAGTTGCGAAGAACAGGTCGCCGGTTGAATAGCATGTATCCGGACGACCTGGAGCGCGCCTTTTATCGTGATCATGAGGTTGAGGAGTTGGATCGCTTGTTGGTTGCCGATGATCGTCGACCGGTTCTGCTGGTCGGTCCCAGACGGGTTGGAAAGACCACGGTGCTGCACGAACTCGTGCGGCGAATCTGCGCCCGTCGGAAAGGAGGTTCTGGTGACGGGCCGGATGTCTGGCTCGTGTCCCCTATGCGCCTTATCAGCGGAATGAGCTATTTGGGCGAGTGGGAGAATCGGGTGCTGGCTATCTTGGAACATGCCCGAGAGAAAGACCTGGTGCTCTATTTCGACGACTTGCTCGGGTTGTTCAGCGCCGGGGTCAGTTCCGCCTCCGACCTCAATGTTGCCCAGGTACTTCGTCCGTGGCTCGAACGTCGATCGGTCCGGTTGGTTGCTGAAATCGCCCCCGAGGCCTGGCGCAAGCTCCAGGAACGAGACCGCGCATTCGCCGATCTATTTCACCTCATCCCGGTAGAAGAACCGTCCGACGCTGAGACCTTGCGCATCTTGATCCATGTCGACCGATCCCTGGAGGAAGCGCATCGCTGCGCGTTCGACTTGGAGGTGGTCCCGGCGTCCTGCGACCTGGTTCGTCGCTTCGGCACCGACGCCGCGTTCCCTGGAAAAGCGGCGGACTTTTTGAAACGGTTGGCCGCTCGGCATTCAGGACAACCGGTCACGCGAGCGGATGCGTTGGAGGAGTTCCAGCAACAGAGCGGGCTGCGCGTGGCCATGCTGGATGGCTCGGTGAAGTTGGAGCGCAGCAGTCTCTTGGAGCAACTGCGCACGAGGGTCGTGGGTCAGGACAATGCCCTGGAAGCCTTCGCCGATATTCTGGTGACGCTGAAAGCACGCCTCAACGATCCGCGCCGGCCTTTGGGGACTCTGCTCCTGCTGGGGCCAACGGGGGTAGGTAAGACACAAGCCGCCAATGCTCTGGCCGAGCTTCTGTTTGGCGGCAAGGAGCGGCTGTTGCGTTTCGACATGAACGAGTACGTGGACGCGTCATCGGTTCTCCGATTGACCGGTTCCCCGATGGAGCCGGAGGGCTTGCTGACCAGTGCCGTGCGACGGCAGCCGTTTAGTGTGGTCTTGTTCGATGAGATCGAGAAGGCCTCTCCGGAGCTTTTCGATCTGTTGCTCGCGGTCCTCGACGAAGGCCGGCTGACCGATTCTTTGGGGCGAGTGACGGATTTCACTCAGACGGTGATCCTGATGACCTCAAACTTGGGCGCACGTGAGTCCCGGGCGCGACTCGGCTTTGGAGTCGGCTCCGCTGGTTCCGCAGCGGATGACACTGCCTATATCTCCGCAGCTGAGAAGTTTTTTAGGCCTGAGTTTTTCAATCGTTTGGATCGAGTCGTTCCTTTTCGCACTCTGGATGCCACTCACTTGGAACGCATTTGCGGCCTGCTCATTGGAAATCTTCTGACGCGTGATGGATTGCGCCGTCGGGATGGTGTGTTAACGGTGGCCCCAGCCGCTATCCAGCGGCTGGTGGGATTAGGGAATCATCCCCAGCTGGGTGCGCGCGCCCTGAAGCGAGTGATTGAACGGGAAGTAGCTCAACCACTGGCAGAGCTGCTCGTCGCGTTGCCGCCAGGGACTGCCATGATGGCCTTGCTGGCCGCGAAAGAGACGGGATTTGCCGTCAGCCTGAGAAGTTTGAATCCCGTGGACCGTTCGGTAACCTGGCCAGAGACTTTAGGACCAGCCAGTCCGCTGGCATCCGATCCGAATTGGACCGTCAAGGTTCTCGATGGAGTGCGACGCGCTTTGCGCCGAATCGAAACGGAGTTGGGAAAGAACGCGCCTGCGGGAACGATTGAACTGGCGGCTCTTCCTGCTCATCACGTGCGCTACTTCCTTGGTCGCGAATCCATCGTGAATGTGCTTCAGCTCATTAAAGATGTCGAGGATGCGCAAGTCATGGCTGGCCGTCCTAAACGAGCATCCAAGCTGCCGCGGGCCAGGACCTTGCGTCCAGAGAGGTTGTTTGACAGTCCTTCGGGAACGTTCTTGCACCGATTGAGGGATGTTTTTGCTGTTAGGCATTCGCTTGAGGACTTGGAGGCCGACGTTGTGGAGCTGCCGGATTCGCCACTCGCGGCCTTGCTTCGCGAGGTTGCCCTGCTTGAGGCACTCGCCCAAGCGCCTATGGATGGCGAGAAGGAGGTCCTGCTACTGACGTTCCGTACGTTGTTGGCCAAAGACAACGATCTGATGCACCGCCTCGTTCGATTGCATGTCGAAGCTCTTGGCTCGATTTGGGGGGCTTCCAAGTTGGTGTCGGTGGAGTCCCTCGGGGAAAAGAACCTGGGCGGGAGTGGGAACCTCAGTGAGCCTCAGGGACGCTCGATGGCGATCCGGATTGTCGGCCACGATGCCCGCCGGTTTTTGCCCGAGGGACCCAACCTCATCCTGATCAAGCGGGCCGACGGAGGCACCGGAGTCATCCTAACGAGCCTGGAGACGCTGGCCGCGGACAGCAACGGGGGGGCACAATGCCAACAGCTTTCTCCATCCGTAGATGACATGGATGTTCATTCTCTTGGGCCCGTGATTCAGCGTGTCGTTGAGAATCAGGGAATGACAGACTTTCGGAGCGGGGTCACCGTTCCGGATCGGCCCTCGGACGACGAGTTCCGAAGTTTGCTACTCTCGATGTTGCCTTTGCCACCGGAGGTTGCGGTGAGTCTATCGCGGGAGAGTTGATCTATGGGCAGCCACCATTACCCCATTTTGACCTGGCAGGATGCCTCAGGTTGGTTCACGGCCTCACTGGTTGGGGACCTGGAGGGCGCTGCGGCTAACGGTTCGACCCCTGAGGAAGCGGTGCTTCAGCTTAAGGAATTATTGGACTGGCGTGTGGACCACGAGCCTTGGGCGGTTGATTCAGAAGTGCGTGAGGCGGTCCTGATCGAAGTGAAAGTTGAGGTCCGACCTCAGTATCGCCATGGCGCCAGGATCATACCCTGCCCGGAAACCCTGTTCCTGCGGGTTCCCTGCGTGACGGGTAAGCAGGACAACGGGCTGCTTCTTTGTGTTGTTCCGCACCTTCCGGCGCAGTTCAACTATCAGGATCATTCGGCTCTCCCGAACTTGGTCGCTCATTACGTCAAAGAATCTCTCCGGGATGTCACCCCTGAGCAACTGGCCTCCAGTTTTCCGTCGGCCCGCTGTCGGCTAGAGACGCTGCCTATCCCAAGCCTTGGGGAAAGGGTTCGCCGCGTCATGCCTGTGGATAGGCCTGAGCTAAAGTTACTGTTTACAGTAGCCGACCCGCTCCTGTACGACGTTGGTCGCAAACGGCATGCATCGGCGGCTTACGGTCGTGAGCAGCTGTCGGAAGTGGTCGCCCGCAAGTTGGGGAAGGAGAAAGCCAACGTTCTGCTGGTCGGCGAATGCGGCGTGGGTAAAACCACACTCCTACTGGATTCGGCGAAGCGCATGACGCGAATGGAGCGAGCTTCCTCGCCCACGGAATCCGGCAAGGATCAGAGTTACTCAGATGCAGGGGAGGCTTCGTTGCGCTGCTGGAGAGGGAGCGGTGGCCGTTTGATCTCGGGAATGCGTTTTCTGGGTGAATGGGAGGAACGATGCGAAGCGTTGATCGCCCAGTTGAAAGAGATTGATGGAATTTTCTGCGCTGAGAGCCTGCTCGAGCTCCTACAAGTTGGCGGCCAAGGCGCAGGCGACAGCGTGGCGGCCTTCCTGCTCCCCTATCTAGAGCGTGGCGAGTTGCGCATGGTTGCGGAAGCGACCCCGGAGGAGGTGTTGGCGTGTCGTCGATTGCTTCCCGGATTGCTCGATGTCTTCCAGATTGTGCCAGTCCCCTTATTCGACGAGTCGACTGCGGAGCTGGTGCTTCAACGAGTAGCTTCCACTCAGGCTGCCACGGCGCAACTCGACCTTGAAGTGGGCGTTCCGGCACTGGTGTTCCGTCTGTTTAAGCGCTATCAACCTTACACGGCTTTCCCCGGGCACGCTGCCAATTTCCTCCGAAGGCTAATCCAGGCTCCTCCCACGGGCGCCCCAAGCCGCAAAACGGTCACTGCTGGCGACGTTATCGCGCAGTTCGCCCAGCTTACAGGTCTGCCGGAAGTCTTCTTACGCGACGAGTCGCTGCTGCCTATTGAGCAGGTGAGAAACCGACTCGTCGCCGAGATTGTCGGTCAGCCCGATGCGGTTACTGCTGGATCCCGGCTGCTCGTTTCGATCAAGACCGGACTGACTGATCCGTCCCGGCCCTTGGGCGTGCTGCTGTTCTGCGGGCCTACGGGCGTGGGAAAAACTGCGTTGGCGAAGGCGCTCGTCGAGTTTTGTTTCGGTTCCAATGGCGCGAAGGATCGACTCGTTCGCTTGGATATGAGTGAGTATTCAGGGTGGGGATCGGCTCAGCGGTTTCTTCAAGGCGAGAATGGCCGACCTGCGTCATGGATCGAATCGGTTCGCCGCCAGCCTTTCTGTGTCGTCCTGTTCGACGAGCTCGAAAAAGCCGCTCCGGAGATTTTTGACATTATGCTGGGCCTCATGGACGAGGGTAGGCTCACCGACCGCTTCGGACGCATCACCTGGTTTCGCAGCGCCATTGTCGTCATGACATCCAATCTCGGTGCATCGACACGCGATAGCGCCGGCTTTGGCATTGGCACCGAGGTTGGCCAGGAGGCCGAAGTCACGAAGTTCTTTCGCCCGGAGTTCTTCAATCGTCTGGATGAGGTGATTACTTTTAAGGCGCTCGGTGCCGAGGATGTGAAGCAGATCGCGCGGAAGGAACTTTCTGAGTTGGCAGCCCGCGAGGGCTTGGCGGCAGCGAACCTGAAGGTCACTTGGTCTGATCGTGTCGTCAGCTCGCTGGCTCGCGATGGTTACGATCACCGTTTCGGAGCTCGCCCCCTGCAGCGCGTCATCGAAAGTCAGGTGGCCGTGCGCCTAGCTGAGTGGCGGATGGCTTGGCCCAAGGCCCGCAACCGCACGCTGCACCTCGACTTGGATGAAGAGGGAAGGGTGAGCATATTGGATCGGGCGACCGAACCATGATTCGGTCGACCTTCCATGAACCGGTCGCTCGCTTCGGTGTCCGGAGCTTTGCAATCGCAAGCGAAAGAACCAGGCGCTGTGGACTTCGGAGACATGTCCTGAGCTTTCCTGCGCGTGGCGGAGTGGCTGCTGGTGTGCCTCTTGTGAACGCCCCCGTTAGAGGGACTGAACTCGGGCGAAGGAAAAGCGGTGTCGTGCCACCGCAGTCCATAGAGCTGCCCCGCTCGCTCCCCTGCCACCAGGTTCATGGCCTCCATTCACGTCCATTTTTCGGAGGTGCCCCTCTCCAGAAACTTATTTACGAACCCCTTGAATATCAAAAGACATCTATCTTCTCGCACGCAGTGCCTTCTAGCAGCAAACGCCGCTGACGCGATCCCACAGTTTCCACAGCTAACAACAGTCGTGCCTTCGCGCCGGCGGGGTTTGCTGCTAGGCAATGATGTCGTGGACTACGTTTCCGTAGACGTCGGTCAGGCGGAAGTCCCGGCCGGCGTAGCGGAAGGTCAGGCGCTCATGATCGAATCCCAGGAGTCGCAGCATGGTGGCGTGTAGGTCGTGCACGGACACCGGTTTGTCGACGGCCCGAAAGCCAAACTCATCGGTAGCGCCATAGATCGTGCCGCCCTTAACACCGCCACCTGCCAGCCACAGGGAGAACCCCCAGTGGTTGTGGTCGCGGCCTTGTGCGGCCCCGGAGCCGTTCTGTCCCATCTCCACGGAGGGTGTGCGTCCAAACTCCCCGCTGCAGAGGATGAGAGTCGATTCGAGCAGTCCGCGCTGCTTCAGATCCATGATGAGCGCCGCCAAACCCTGATCGCACTCGTTGGCAACTTTCCGGTGCTCCTCCCGAATGTTGGAATGGCTGTCCCAGGGCTGAAGGTTCCCATGCCAGGTTTGCACGAAGCGAACCCCTCGCTCGACCAACCTCCGAGCCATGAGCAGCTGACGGTTCTGGGGTCCTTCACCGTAGGCTTTTCGAATGTGCTCGGGCTCTTGATCGATGTCGAACGCGTCGGTCGCTTCCATCTGCATACGGTAGGCGAGTTCGAAGGATCGGATGCGCGACTCCAGCGCGGTTTCTCCCGGACGTGATGCCAGATGGTCCGCATTCAGCTCCCGGAGAAGTTCAAACTGAGCTTTCTGGGCCTGAGCGGTTACCCGCGTGTTTCGGATATGCTCGATGAGCTTCTTGGGGTCGGCCTGGGAAGTGTCGATATGGGTTCCCTGGTAGGCTCCGGGCAGGAAGGCGGACCTCCAATTCCCCGCGCCCCCGACCGGCATGCCACCCGGGCACAGGGCGACAAACCCTGGCAGGTTCTGGTTCTCCGATCCCATGCCCCAGGTGAGCCAGGATCCGAGGCTCGGACGGACCTGCCTTTGATCGCCGGTGTTCATGAGCATGAGCGACAGCTCGTGGCTGGGGAGTTCCACGTGCATCGACCGGATCACGGCCAGTTCATCGGCGCACCGGGAAAGGTTTGGCCACAGGTCGCTGATGGGAATGCCGCTCTGCCCGTGATTTCGGAACGTGAAGGGAGATGGCAAGGCGACGCCGGTCTTTCGTTCGGTTTGCAGATTCTCAAAGGGCAGCATCTGGCCACCGCGCTTGGTCAACTCCGGCTTGGGGTCGAACGTGTCGACCTGAGACATGCCTCCGTTGAGAAACACATGAATCACGCTTTTGGCTCGGGGCGCAAAATGCGACGTCACCTCGGCGGCCTGTGCCCGGGAGCTGAGCAAATCGGCGAGCGCGAGCGATCCGAAGCCCATCCCGCACCGTTTGAGAAAGTCCCGTCGCGAGGAAGTAAGCCAGGTGTGCATAGAAGGGGAGGAGCTGAGTCTTAGTCGACGAAGGAAAATTCGTTGGCGGCAAGGAGGGTGTGGGCGACCTGTTGCCAGGCTGCCGTCGAGGAGGGTTCGGCGGCGGAGCGGACGAAGCGTAGCATGCGATCCTCTTCGGCGGGATTGGGCTCTCGTGAGAAGATCCGACGGTACAGCTCGCGAACGCGACGCGCCTCGTCGTCTCCTGCGCTCGCCGCCACCTGGGCGGCCAACGCTATGGCACGGTCTTGAATGAACTCGGAGTTCAGCGCGAACAATGCTTGCTGAGGGACGGTGGTGTCGGGGCGACGGGCGGTGCAGGCGCTGGGGTTGGCGGCGTCGAAGGTGCTGGAGAGGTTTGAAACGATGTCACGGTTGACGAAGGCGTAAACGCTACGTCGATGCACCTTGGGCTGGTTTTGGCGGTCGAATGGCCGGCCGCCGATGGTGAGGTCCAGCTCTCCGGAGGTCGCCAGCATGGAATCGAGCATCGCCTCGAGCTCCAACCGGCGGCTTGGCATCCGCCACAACAGCTCGTTTTCAGGGTCGATATTCCTGGCTTGCTCATTCTCTGCGGCGCGTTGGCCATAGACGGCCGAAAGCATGATGCGTCGATGGAGCTGTTTGATCGACCAACCTTCCTCCGCAAAAGTGGAGGCGAGATAATCCAATAGCTCTGGATGAGTAGGACGGTTGCCTCTTGTGCCCCAGTCGTCCGGGGTTTTTACCAATCCCTGTCCGAAGTGGTGTTGCCATACCCAATTGACGAGCACTCGACGGGTGAGCGGATTGTTTGGCGAAACCACCGCGCGAGCAAGCGCCAGCCGGCGATTTCGATCCGGCCAGAGCCCTGCATTGGTCGGGGAAATCACAGAGAGGAATCCGGGCGCGACCACCGTACCGCGCGCTAGTGGATTGCCGCGCTGGAGCACATGATAGGTCTCTGGTGTGGGACTCTCCTCCAGTGACATGGCTCGAGGTGGTGAGCCAGCGGCGTTCAAATGAAGCTCATGGATGGAACCTCGACGACCGGCGAGGTTATCATTCACTGTGCGGTTCAACAAAGTGAGGGCGATCGGATCGGGTACGGAGGTGGGGCTGGAACTGCCGTAGAGATGGCGGCGGAGTTGCCGTGTCACCGGACTATTGATCTCAAGCTGACGGGGGTCCTCGTCGGGGATGATTTCCGCTCCGGGTGCGGCTTCGGCGGAAGCCGTGTGCAGAGCCTTCAACCACCCTTGATGCGCGCTGGAGAAGACCTCCCCGTAGACATCGGCCACCTCGATCATGGTCCTTGGGGCCTTGCTGGCCAGCGCTTTTAGGATGAGTGGATTCCAGGTGGGCGCTTCGGCGGTCAAGCGGTGCAGGTCTTTGAATTTGGCTGGATCTCCGTTCTCCTTCTCCAGGGTCTTGACCAGGTTGGTGCAGGACTCCGCGAAACCTGCTGCCGGGAGTCTAGCCAGTTTCACCCACGGGCCGAAGACTGGTTCCTGCTCTGGCATTTTCGCGAGATACTCACGCCAACGGTTGAGCACCAACGGTCGGATGTCGTCGGTTCGGTAGGACAGGAACGCGGTGGAGAGATCCTGTTCCGGGACCCCCTTGGCGAGCTCACGCAGGTAGAGCCCCACTTGCATGCGCAGTCGGGCTCGCATGACTTCATTCTGTTCCGCGGCCATTTCGTCATGCCGAGTTTGCAGGCGTCCCAGTTCGCGCTGGTAGTCGCGGTAAGCATCCGTCTCCTCAGTTTTGCCCAACAGCGGGAGAAGTTCCGGAGAACGGCTGGGTGCGAGCGCGGCGTAGAGGGAGTAGTAATCCTTGGTGGGGATGGGATCGTACTTGTGATCATGGCAGCGAGCGCAGGCCACCGTCAGCCCCATCAGGCCGCGTGAGATGACGTCGATCTGGTCGTCAATGACGTCGTGTCGGTTGCGATACTGCATCCCTACTGTCAGGAATCCCAGTCCGGCGAGGGCGGGGTCATTCTCGGGGAGTCCCATCTGGTCGGCGGCGATCTGCTCCGTTAGAAAGCGGTCGTAAGGGGTATCGACGTTGAAGGAGCGAATCACGTAATCGCGGTAGGTGTATGAGAACGGGAAGCGCGTGAAACCGATGGCACTGCCACCCAGGGTGTCCGCGTAGCGAGCCAGGTCCAACCAGTGTCTTCCCCAGCGCTCGCCGTAGCGTGGCGAGGCAAGCAATCGGTCCAGCACCTTCTCTTTGGCCTGGGGGGAGTTGTCCTCGACAAAGGCTTGGACCTCCTCCCAGGTCGGGGGAAGGCCGGTTAGGTCGAAGGTGGCGCGTCGAATCCACTGCCAGCGTGGAAGCGAGCCGGCTAGGGTGAGTCCACGCTTTTGGAGCGCCGCGACGATAAATCGGTCAATGTCCGTGTGGCTCGGATCCAGTTGTGCCGGGAGGGCCGGCTGCCGGACCGGGGCGAAGGACCAATGCGACCCGGCGGCTGGGGAGGGCGCCGCGTGGCTGGGTTGGGCGGCCCAAAGCAAGAGCAGTCCCGTCCAAATCCTGGCTGCGGAGCGCCGCCATGCTCTCGACTCGAGGGTTTGTCGGGCCTTGCGGCTGCGTATGCTGCGCATAAAGCTCATAGAGCGAAATCCAATGTAACTCCGATGACCATTCTCTGGTTAACTTTATTCAGGTCATTTTGGAAAGGATCGGATGTATCCTGAACTCCTCGAGCAGAATCGTCAACCTAAGGAGACAGTGATGAGTGATGAGTGATGAGTGATGAGTGATGAGTGACGAGTGTTGACTAGCGCTCGGCGTGTTCCCGTCCGCTCGTAATCGTAATCGTAATAGTAAGCCCGTCCCCTTGTAGCGTCGTCCGTCCCTGGACGATTCCCTTCGACAACCCTAACTCATCGAATAAAAGTGGTTCCCAAGGCGAAACTCCCTGGTAGGTTCGGACTCATGAAAGCCTCCTCGGTGGTCTCCGCGATTTTAGGATTGGGATGCATCGCTGTCTGCGTCCAAGCGGCTCCTCCCTACCTTCAGTCGATGACCGACAAACCGATCTTGCACGGACGCCATTGGATGGCGATTACCGGAAAGCCGGCCGGGGCGACGGCTGGGGCTCTCATGTTTCAGAATGGGGGAAATGCCATCGATGCGGCCTGTGCCATGCTCGCGGTCGTCTGCACCATGTATGACGATGTGAGCTGGGGAGGGGAAACCCAGGCTTTGATCTACGATCCGCGCACGAAAAAGGTGATCGGCGTCAACGGGCTCGGCGTGGCTCCAACGGGCGCAACCCCCGAGTTCTTCCGAAGCAAGGGCCTGCTCTACCCTCCGAGTGAAGGACCGTTGGCGGCGGTGACGCCCGGCAATCCCGGGGGGCTGATGCTGATGTTGGCGGAATTCGGAACTCTGTCCCTCAAAAAGGTGCTGGGCCCAGCCATCCAGATGGCTGACGGGTACCCTATCGAGGCGGAACTGGTCCGCAAGATCGAGAACGGCAAGGCCAAGATCAAACAATGGCCTTACTCGCGAAAAGTCCTGCTTCCACACCTGGGCCAGGAGCATGAGGCGCCGGAGCCAGGAGAACTTTTTCGCCAGCTGGATCTGAAAGCGACGCTGGAGAAACTGGTTGCAGCGGAGTCGGAGGCTCTGGCTTCGGGCAAGAATAGGAGGGAAGCGATCTATGCCGCGTACGATCGGTTTTACCGAGGGGACATTGCCCAGGAGTTCTGCCGCGGATCGCAAGAGCAGGGAGGCTTGCACACCGTCCAGGATCTCGCCGGCTGGAAGGCGAGAACCGAACCGCCGGTGGTTACCACCTACAAGGGAATCGAGGTCTACAAACTCACCCATTGGACCCAGGGACCGGCCATGCTGCAGGCCCTGAATTTGCTCGAAGCTCTTGACCTGCGAAGCATGGGCTACAACAGCGCTCGTTATCTGCATGCGCTCTACCAATCCATGAACCTGGCGTTCACCGATCGAGACTTCTATTACGGAGATCCCCTGACCCCTCCTGCGGAACCGATCGCCGGGCTGCTTTCGAAGGGGTATGCCGATCGGAGGCGGGCCACGATCGATTGGCAGCGGAACCCCAAGGAGATCTTTCCGGGGGATCCCTATCCCTTTCAGAACGAGACCAACCCCTACAGCCATCTGCTCACCAATTGGCATCGATTCAGGGGGCAACGAAAGCTGACGAATGGGGTGGCTTCCGTCCCAGCCAGCATCGAGTCGGTGTTCCAGATGGGAACCACCTCCATTCAGGCGGCTGATGCCTCGGGGTGGGCGGTTTCGGTCACGCCCAGCGGAGGCTGGATGCCGGCGTGCATTGCGGGAAGAACGGGAATCGCGATGAGCCAGAGGATGCAGAGCTTCGTTCTGGATCCCGAGGAGAACCCGTTCAATGTCGTCGCTCCCGGAAAGCAGCCGCGGGTGACACTCACCCCTTCGTTGGCGCTCACCAATGGCCGGCCTTTTCTTTGCTTCTCGGTGCAAGGCGGCGACACCCAGGACCAAAATCTGCTTCAGTTCTTTCTGAACATGACTGAGTTTGGAATGAATGTACAGGAGGCCTGCGAGGCGGCGAACATGAACAGTTATCAAATGCGGGCATCGTTTGACCAGCATCCTTCGGAACCCGGACGGATGACGGTCAACGAAGAGGTGCCTTCCTGGGTGCGCCGGGAGCTCCTTCAGATGGGGTATCGGCTCGACTTTCAGCGGAAGTCCTCGGGTCCGATCACCGCGATCTTCTTCGATCAGCGGCACAATACTTTTTGGGGCGGGGCGAGCAATCATGGCGAGGACTACGGAATTGCGTGGTGAGCCTCCCCTTTGAATTTTCGCAGACAGGGCCATTCTAATCTGCTATGTACCCTGCTCATGAAGACAGTTGTCTGCCTCCTCTGTGTTTGGGCTCTCAGCTTCATCTGTCTCGGAGGTGCGATCGAAACGGATTCATGGCGAATTCGTAACCCCGATCCTCATCTTCTCGATGTGAGCAGCGGCACCTTCGCGGGCGAATTGTATTTCGCCTTTGGTCGGTTCGGCGCGTTTTCGGTCTCGAGGAACGGTCAAGATTGGGTGGCCGTGGACAGCCAAACGTCTGTCGACATTGCCGCCGTCGCCTTTGGAGCCGGCCGCTATATAGCCGTGGGCGCTTTTGGTGAAATTCTCTCTTCAGATGATGGAATCCATTGGGAGAAGGAGTTTTCTGGATCCCTCGGCACGTTGTACTCCGTGGCTTACGGGAATAACGTGTTTGTGGCAGTCGGAGAAAATATCCTAACTTCATTTGATCAAGGACGCACGTGGCAGGAATTTGTCTCCGGAGGAGACGGATCGGTGTTGACGCAAGTGGTGTTCGGTCATGCTGGATTCGTGGTCGCGGCTCCAAACGCCGGGATTTTGACTTCTCAAGACGGGAGGCTGTGGGAGTTTCAGAGAAGGCCCTATCTCAGCTCGTTGGCTTATGGGAATGGCGTCTATGTCGCAATGGGATATAGGGCTTCCTACACCTCGTCCGACGCTCGTCACTGGGAGATACACCAGACTCCTGACGAGAGTGCTGGGGCCGCCTGCTTTGGCGCCTCGCTATTTGTTTCCGTGGGCGCCACCTCCATCTGGACCTCGTCGAATGGTACCTCGTGGACGGAGGCTTTCAAAACCGACCGGGGGGAGGTGAGAATCCTTGCTCACGGGACCGCTGGTTTTCTGATGATCCGATATGATGGCTCTCGGATCCAGTCGGAGGACGGAATTCATTGGTCAGCCAGCCCTCAATCCACCTCAAGGGACTTGTCGATCATCATCTATGGGCAGGGCATCTTCGTCGCTGCAGGTCAGGGCATTATGACATCTGCCGATGGCATCCGGTGGAATTACGTTTCCCCGCCCACACCGGCGCGGATACTGGATATCGCCTTTTTAGAAGGTGTGTTCGCGGCAGCGACTCAGGACGGCACGGTTCTAACATCAACCAATGGCGTCCACTGGACCCAATCGGCGGGGTATTATTCTATTTCCACCCTGGCTGCCGGAAACAAAACATTTGTGGCCAGCGGCACCTCCGTTGAGGGAACAACGGCGCTGTGGGTATCTAAGGATGGAAAGACTTGGGAACCGCAGATCGTCCCGCAGTTTCAGACTCGTCCATTGGAAAAAGCCGTATTTGCAGACGGTACCTTCTTGGGCCAAGTCAGATTATCACCTACCGAGTCATTTTTCGCACGAAGCTCTAATGGGAGGAGCTGGGAAGTCCTTCCCACCTCCTCGGCCGTGGGACGAGGCTCGCTGCTAGCCTACGATCGGGGAATCTTTGTTTTGCGCGATGAGGCCAATCAATCTTTGATCATCAGCACCAATTTGCAGGATTCGGTAACCGTGCCCTACGGTTCGATGGGAGTGGCGTTCTTCCCCCTGGTCGTCATGGGGGACGGGGGAGCCTTCTTTTCATTTGGCATCGACCCGATCGGCGCCAAGATATTGCAGTCGAAGGACGGGGTGCACTGGACGGACGTGGCATGGCGTCCTCCCAATCAGAAATTCATTCGTGATGCCATTTTTGCAGACAGCTCCGTCTTCGGCGTGGGTGAGGAGGGGCTTATCATTCAATCGCCACCCCGCGAAGGCGGTTTGCCTCAGATCGTTGCGCAACCTGCAAATGCGACGGCCAGCCTAGGGGGTGACGCCCAGTTTACGGTGCTGGTATCGAACCTGGCGGGCTTAGAATTCCAGTGGCGCAAGGATGGGGTGCCCATCATTGGCGGGACCAACGCCACTCTCCTGCTGGCAGGCGTTCAAGCATCGGAGGCCGGCATCTACGTGTGTGCCGTGCGCAATTCGGTCGGAGAGGCGGTGTCGCTTCCTGCACTTTTGAAGATCGTTCAACCGGAGGTCGGGGAACTGAGCATTCAGTATTATGCTGGTATCACCATTGCCGGAACGCCGGGGAGCACTTACCGAATCGATTACACGACTGAGCTTTCCAGTTCGCCGTCGTGGGTGACGGCAACGAATCTCCTCATTCGGGATAATCATCAGATCTGGGTTGATCTGAATTCTGTCGCGGCCGAGCGACGCTTCTACCGAGCCACGAGGATTCCCTGACATGCCACTGATTGTTTCACGACGCCGCTTTCTGGCGCTCGCGGCCGTCTCGGGCGCTTCCCTGTCCGCCGGGTGCCAGGGCCATATGAATCGGCTCGCCGGCCCGAAGCGTCGGTTCTTCTTCACCAGCCAAGGAAGAACGGCGATGATGAACTCGGATGGAACCTCGCTCCGGTACCTTGAGTTTCAAGTTCCCAACCAGGCTACCTGGCAGCCGGGGCCATTTCTATCGGATGGCCGGCGCGTGATCTTGTTGAGCATGGAGCCGCGCCGGGATGGGCCGGGGAAGCCGTTCGAGGAGTACTACACCCAGACTCCCACCCACCTCTGGATCTACGATCTGGAGAAGGGCAGCTACCAGGAGATCGCGCATCGGGATCGGATGGCTGTCTTCTACACCCCGGCCTTGCTGGTGAGCGATCAACGGATTCTGGTGCAAGTCGTCAAGAATAAGGTGGGGCAAATCTATAGCATGAACCTCGACGGCACGGATGCGCGTCCCTTCACCCGGGCAGGAGAGGGGTTACCCTACGGATTGAGTCTGAGTCCCGATGGTCAGCGCGTTGCGTTTCACCTAGCCAGCCCTCAGGGATATCAAGTTTGGACTTCGCGTGTGGATGGAACGGATCGGGTTCGCGTGGCCGCGCATCCCGATCATCTTTATTTCGGCACGAGCTGGTCACCTGATGGACGTTGGATTCTCTATCATGATTGTCACCATCGCCAGGATCCAGGGCATGACTGGTCAGACGTGTGTGTGGGGCGTCCCGATGGCAGTGAGCATCGCGTGCTTTCCCAGGGACAGCCCCAGTGGTTTGCGGCGACTTACGGGTCCAAGGACCGAAAAGGGGGAGGCTCGAATATGCCGGGATGGAGCTCGGATGGGCAGATTTTGTTCTCGCGACGTGCACCGGGTGCCAAGGTTCCCTGGGAATATCAAGTCGGCCGCCCAGACACCGACCATTTCAATCGTGAGTTCAAGCCCGAGCTTTCGCGCGGAGGCACTCAGATCGTCCGGCTCAATCCTGATACGGGGCAGGTGGCTGAGTTGACGTCCGCAGAGCCCGCGGTCTGGGACTTTCGGATGAGCGAGTCTTCCGATGGCAAAGAAATTGTCTTTTGCCGAGCGCGGACCGGGGAGAGTCCGGCCATCTGGGTTATGGATCGGGACGGGGCACGGCAGCGTCGGCTAACGGCCGGATTCGAGGACCAAGGAGCGGACCATCCTCGCTGGCTCCCCGTCATCGCCTGAATTGTCCCTTGAGTTTGCGCCGCGGGAATGGTCTATTTGTAGGCTATGAGTTGTGTTGTGGCGCGTGCGCTAGCGAGTTGGGTTTGTTTGGCGGGAATCTTGCATTCAGCGGAACTGACCATTTCCAACCCGCTGGCACCTCGGCTTCAGGTTCAGGGGCCTGTCAGCACCACGCAGGCGATACTTTGGACGGATAATCTGGCTGACGCGGGGGGCGTACGATGGCGGGTGCTCACGAATCTCTCAATCACCGCTGGCACGCCCCGTGAGGTGCTGGTTGACCCCGCCCAGACAGGACACCGTTTTTATCGAGCCTTCGAAGTTCCCACCAATTTTGTTTGGCTGCCACCGGCCACTTTCCTGGCGGGAAGTCCCCCGACCGAGGCGGAACGGGACGTCGAGTTTAGGGAGATCCAGCATCAAGTCACCTTGACTCGTGGGGTGTGGATGGCGCAGTTCGAGGTCACTCAGGCGCTGTATGCCGAACTCACCGGCCGAACTCAGAGTACTTTTCGTGGGCCGTCCTTGCCGATGGAATCGGTCAGCTGGCACGAAGCCACGAACTTCTGCGGTCTGCTGACGCAACGGGAACAGGCGGCCGGTCGGCTTCCGCAGGGTCTGGTCTATCGATTGCCCACGGAGTCGGAGTGGGAATATGGTTGTCGAGCCGGCACCACCACGGCCTTCAGTTTCGGTCCGGCCTTGCGTGCGGGCATGGCCCGATTCAATACGCAAGAGGAGTACGACGAAGCGACGGGCACCAAATTTGGAGCACCTGACCCACTTCCCATGGGGCCGGTTCCGGTCGGGAGCTACCAGCCCAATGCCTTTGGCCTGCATGACATGCATGGCAATGTCAGTGAATGGTGCGCCGACGGTTATGATGACTATAGTGTGGATCCCATCGTCGATCCTCAGGGCGTCCTCGATCACTCGCATGTCGCGGTTCGTGGGGGGGCGTGGGACGTCGGTGGGCGCATCTGTCGATCAGCGCGACGTTACGCTGGCGTGCCCGAGCATGCTCACTACGCTATCGGATTCAGAATCGCTCTTTCTCCTCTGCCTTAACTCTGCGGTAAGATTCCTGGAGTGTTTTCCGATGCGCTGGGAGTGGATTCTTATGGCGCGATCTGAAAAAACGTACACACTTCGTCGCGGACCCAGCAACCGAGTGATCTCGCAACTTAGGATCATTTGGACAGGGGCATTTTGCCCCGGTTCGTGGTCCTGCTTAGTAACCCGGCATTGTCGTAGTCGGAATGAAGTTAAGACGTATCGCAGTTTTACCTGCCCAGACCTCAGACGTATCCTGGATTGGCTTTTGGTGCGCGTCCGGACGTATGGCGTCCTTGGCGGTATTTTCCTCGAGACTTCTTTCAGGTTTCTTTCTGGTTCTGCTTTGGCTTTGTTCTTCCCTGCAGGTTCGCGCGCAGTCGAGCGTTGATCTGGAGTGGGATCCCCCGTTAAGTTCCAACCCAGCTGGGTATCGGGTTTACTACGGTCCATCCACGCGACATTACACGAACAGCGTCGACGCCGGCGCGGCCACCAAGGTTCGAGTGTGTTGCCTGTCCCCCGGAGGCACTTACTTCTTTGCCTCGACGGCCTATAAGGCCAATGGGGAGGAGAGCATTCCTTCGGCCGAATTTGTCTATCGCGTTCCCGACCCCAATGCGCTGAGGGTTTCTCCGGTTTCCGATGTCGTGCTCCTGCCTAACACTCCCGGGACGGTGTCGTTTCACGTGCGACTGGGGCGGACCGCGCTGGGCAATCTGAATGTTCGGCTGACCTCCTCCAACACCGGTTTTCTGCCGGAATCCAACCTGGTCGTCAGTGCGTCGAGCACCAACTTTTCGGTCTCGTTGCTCCCGACCGCAGGGTTGCTCGGAAGCGCCTCGGTGACGATCACCGCAGTGGATCTGACCGATCCCTCTCGAGTTGCCACCGAACAGTTCGGCGTCTCCGTAACCTCGCTCGAGAGCGCATCCACGATGAATGCCATCGGCAATCGCTCCATCGCTGAGGATTCCCCCCTACAGACGATCGTCTTGGCGGGGATCGGTTCGCCGATCACTAGATCCGGGGGCACGCTCCGGGTGACCGCCACGTCGAGCAATCCCGGATTGATCCCGCATCCCACTGTGAAATATTCCAGTCCGGCCACAAGCGGCAGTCTCACCTTTGCTCCTTCGTCGAATGCGAGCGGGTTGGCCACGATCACGGTAGCTCTGAAGGACGTCGGTTCAGGCCTGACCCTGGTCACCCGCACCTTCAACGTATCGGTGTGGGAGGTGAACGATGCTCCCACCATCAACGCTCTGCCCGACCTTGGGCTCCTGCAGAATGCTCCCCGTCAGGTCGTAACCCTTTCAGGGATCGGCTCCGGAGCGCCCAATGAATTGCAGAGTTTGGTGATTCGAGCCACTTCGAGCAACCCGGCCATCATACCCAATCCTGTGGTGACGTATTCCTCCCCGGGCATAGCCGGGACCCTGGCGTTCGCTCCGGTCGCCAACGCTTCCGGGGCATCCACTATTACAGTTCGAGTGGACGACGGGCACACCTTCAACAACCTGACGACCCGCACATTCACGGTTTCGGTGACGGGTAGCAATTCTGCCCCTACCTTGGACACCATACCCAATCGTTCCATCGCTGAAGACAGCGGCACGCAGACGGTTGCCCTCACTCGGATCGCGACGGCCAATGGCAACGCGACCGCGAAGATCACCGCAATCTCGAGCAACCCGGGATTGATCCCTCATCCCAAGGTAAACTACCAGAGTCCATCGACTACCGGGACACTTTCCTTTGCTCCCTTGGCCAACGTCGCAGGAATCGCCAAGATCACAGTCACCTTGGACGACGGCCGGGGCACACCGTCGAGCAAGCTGGTGCGCAGTTTTAACGTTTCGGTTTGGGACGTGAACGATCCACCAACCTTAGCCCCTCTGGCAGACCTCATTCTTCCCTCGAATCCGGGTTTGCAGACGGTCGGGCTCTCGAGCATCAGCTCGGGGGCGGCCAATGAGGCCCAGTCGCTGCGAGTGTCCGCGGTTTCCAGCAACCCGTCGCTGATTCCCCATCCGAGAGTGATCTATAACAGCCCCCACACGACTGGGACTCTGACCTTCAGTCCGGTTCCTGGTGCCGCTGGTCTGGTTTCTATCGCCGTCCGGGTCGATGATGGACAAGGTTTCAATAGCGTCATCACACGCAGCTTTGCCGTGGTTCTGGGTAGTGCTCCGCGACTTGCCAGCATCGAGCCGGTCGCTGACCGACTGATCTCAGAGGACGGAGGCCTTCAGACGGTGGCATTACGGGTCCTCACTCCCAATGGTCGTGGCAGTTCCTTTAGATTGACGGCCACTTCCAGCAACCCTTCCTTGATTCCATCTCCGGAGATCCTTGGACCCGATGCTGAGGGCGCAGCCGCGCTGAGCTTTCGGCCCGCTCCTGATGCGAGTGGGTCCGCTTCGATCTCCGTGATTCTGGATGATGGACGAGGCACGCCGCACAGTCTGGCGACCAACGAGTTTCACGTGGTGGTCGTTGAGGTCAATGATCCGCCCACGATGAACCCGATCTCAAATCGCACCATCTCCCTGGATTCACCGGTTCACACGGTGCCTTTGGCAGGAATCGGTAGTGGTGCCCCGAACGAGGTGCAACCGGTGGTGATCACCGCGATCTCCAGCGATCCAACCTGCATTCCTGATCCGGTCATCCGCTATTCCGGACCCGCGAGCACCGGAAGTCTGATCTTAACACCGGTGCCTAACTCAACGGGGAGCTCCACCATCACGGTGAGCGTCACTGATGGCCAGTCCACCAACAGCACGCTCACCAGGATTTTCAATGTGAAGGTAAATGCTCCTACCGGGAATCCCTCCATTGATCCTGTCCCCGGACTCAGAATTGCTGAGGACTCCGGCGTTCAGACGGTGCATCTCACGGGCATCAGCTCGCCGTTTGGTCCGGGAGCACCTACCATCTCAGTCACAGCGTCGTCCAGTAATCCGAGTTTGATCCCTGATCCCTCCATCAGCTATGTCAGCGGGAGCACAGTGGGCAAGCTCAGCTTCGTCGCGGTTCCGGATGCCGTTGGCTTCGCCACCATCTCCGTCGCTGTCCAGGACAGTCTAGATCCGGAAAATGTGGCGGTGACAACGTTCGCAGTATGGGTTTTAGAGGTCAATGACCCGCCCTACTTTGACCCGATTCCGGATCTCAATGTGGCCGAAGACTCCGGAACTCATAGTTTGGACATCACGGGTGTCAGGGCTGGTCCCGACAATGAAGCCCAGGCTGTGACGTTGCGTGCGGTTTCAAGCAATCCATCGGTGGTCCCGCATCCTCAGATTTACTATGAGGAGGGGAGCGATAAGGGTAGCGTGCAGTTGACTCCGGTGGAGAATGCGGCCGGCACGGCAGTGATTACGGTCATCGCCGATGATGGGCAGCCCTTGAGCGCGCTCGCCAGTCGGTCCTTTGTTGTCACGGTGTCGCCTGAGAATGACCTTCCCACCCTGGCGCTGCTCGAGGATCTGGTTTTGGAGGAGGATGCGGCATTTCAGAGCATTTCCTTAACCGGCATCACCTCCGGAGCCGCCAACGAGTTGGAAGACCTGACTGTAACGGCGAGCTCAAGCGATCCGAGTGTGATCCCGGACCCGACCATCGTGTATGAGTCGCCGGGAAGCACCGGAATCCTGCTGCTCGCCCCTGCTCCCGATGCGTTCGGAAGGACCAGGATTCAGATCACGGTAAGCGATGGCCATGGACAGAACTCCCAGGTCACCCGTTCCTTTGAGGTCACGGTAAACGCCGTTGATGATCTTCCCACCCTCGACTCCATTCAAGATCTGGAGCTGGAAGAGGACTTCTCCGCGCACCACGTGACCTTGACCGGCATCGGAACTGGGGCTCCGAATGAGTTCGATCCGATGGTCTTGTCTGCTACCTCCAGCAATCCCCTCGTCCTGCCGAATCCTAGTTTGAGTCATAGCGAAGGTGACAGCGTGGCGAGCCTTTGGCTGACCCCGGTTCCGGATGCGTTCGGGTCGGCTCTGGTCGAGGTTCGGGTGGCGGATGCGCTGAACCCCGCCTCCACGACGGTTCAAAGCTTCCTGGTTCATGTGAAGCCAGTGAATGACACTCCCACCCTGGCGGAGTTGCCCGATCTGGTGGTTTACTCGGATTCAGGGCCGCAGGTGGTTGAGCTTCTGCAGCTGACCTCCGGAGCCCCCAACGAGAACGATTTGCTGACGGTTCGGACAGGCTCCAGCGACTCCAGCCTCTTTCAACACCTCGAGGTGACTCCGGTGGGGGCGTCGGGCTCCGGGAGCTTGACATTCACTCCTTCCGTGAATGCGTCCGGCTCGGCTCAGATTTTTGTGACCGTGGAAGATGGTCAACCCCAGCATGGATCCGTTCAGCGAACGTTCAACGTCCTAGTCACTTCTCCGCCCACGAACCAACTATGGTTCGAGGCCGAGTTGGGAACCGTCGAGGATCCGCTGACTACCGGAAGCCACACCAACGCCTCGGGAGGCGCCTTTGTATTTTCGCCTTCCGCACAAACGGGTGCGGTCTCTGTTCTTGTGGAAGCGCCTCGCGCGGCCAGCTACGTCCTCTGGGCTCGAGTTCAGCCTCCTGACTTAGCCACGAACCTGTTCCATGTCTCGGTGGATGGAGGCCCTGAATTCTCCTGGTCGGTTACGAATTCCTTCCGGTCGGCGCCGCTCCACTGGATCCGAGCGGAGACGGAGTTGGGAAGAGAACCCCGGCTGCTTTTCTGGCAGGGGGGGGCTCATACCCTGCGTCTAAGGGCGGGTCAGGAGAACGTCATCCTGGATGCGATCTACTTGACGACCGATCCGCAGGGACTGCCTCCCGGTGAGGCGGGGGCTCTGGATCCGGAACAAGTCACCGAGAGCATTCCCCCATACCCCTGGATCGCCTCAGACATCGGCGTTCCGCCCACGCCGGGATCGGCACGCTTCGTTGATGCCGACGGTCGATTCTTGATCCGAGGCTCCGGGACAATTGGCGGATCGTCCGACAGTTTCCACTATGTGCATCAGCCTCTCAATGGGGACGGAGTCATCACGGCCAAGCTGAGCTCTGCTCGCGGGAGCGGAGCGGAAGAGCTCATCGGTCTGATGATCCGACAGAACCTGGCGGCTGACTCGCCTTATGTCTTTATTGGGACGTCAGGCATGGACGATCTTATCCTCCAGAGCCGTGGGTTGACTGGTGGGGAAAGCATGGCCGATCGCTGGACTTTGTCGCTGCCAGCGGCGCAGGAGTTGTGGATTCAACTGAGCCGGGAGGGGGAGAGCATCTACGCCTTTGCCCAGACCGATGGCGTGGCTTGGCAGTTGATCGCGACCATTCCGGCGGCTTGGGCGCCCGGGCTCTTCTTCGGGATGGCCGTAGGCTCGGAGGATCCTCAGAACATTGCTTTGCCCACTTTTTCGGGGGTGATAGCCGCCCCTTAACAGGCCTTTAGAAATGTTTGTCGTTCGAGGCGCTGCTGGACACTAAAGTGGAGGACGAGCCCGACAAACTCGTCGGCTCGATGTGGCGGGGGAGGTTCAGCTGAGCCGGTGGTTCCGCCTGGGTTTCTAGAACGTAATCGCTGTGGAACTGTCCCTCTACCAGTGATCGCAACTGGCCGAGCGCGGCATTCAGGCGTTCCACCTGTATTCTTGCCTGATCGGCAGCTGCGGCGCTGATCTGCGCTTGGGCAGCGGTGTTCTGAGTCACTTTGTCGATCTGGCTTACGGCAGAATTGATCTGGCGGATTCCTTGACTCTGCTCGCTGGTGGCGCAGGCGATGTCCTGAACGGTTTTATCCAGGGTGCGGATGTTCTGAGTGATCCCTTCCAATCCACTGGCTACCGCCGCGGCCTGCTTTTCGGTGGCGTTTAGACTTTCATGGAGCTTTTGGCTGGCCAACTGCGCGCCTTCGCTTTTGTTGATGGACGATCGAATGCGGGTGGCGGTTTCCTTGGCCGCCTGGGCGCTGCGGTGGGCTAGGTTTCTCACCTCGTCAGCAACCACGGCGAATCCGAGTCCAGCCTCTCCCGCACGCGCGGCTTCCACGGCGGCGTTGAGTGCCAGGATGTTTGTCTGGAACGCGATCTCATCGATGGTCTTGATAATCTTCGCCACTTCTGTGGACGAAGTCTGGAGATCGAACAAGGCGGCCTGCATTTGTTCTGCGGCCAGTTTGGAGACCTGCATGCTCTGAGACATCTCCTGGACCGCGGCGGCGCCCGATTCGGTGCTCGAGCGCGCCTGTTTCGCCTGAGCCTGCCCTTCCTTGGACTGCTCGGCGGTTCTCGCGGTCATGCTGGAGATCTCCTCAAGCGACGCGCTGGTCTGCTCCAGCGATGCCGCCTGAGAATTGGCGCCCTCGGCGAGGCTTTGATTCGCGCGACCGATCTCGGCCGCTGCTGAGGTCAGGTGAGTGGCAATGATCTTAAGATCGTTCGATGTCTTTTGCACGGGTTTTGACACCGATCGGAGGAGCCAGACGATGACCGGGAAGCAGCCGAGCGTGACCACAGAGGAGATGGCGAGAAACCAGAACCTGATTCGCTCCGTGGTTGCGGTGAGTACTGTGACGACTCCGTCAGCCTCTTTACTGTGCTCCCGAACGAACGGCTCCAACTCCTCCGTCAGCTTCGCAGCCGTCGCGTCCACTTTCCCCATTAACGCATTGCCGGCGGTAGTCCCGTTGGTCACATAAGCTTTGGCCATTGTGACCGCCTCGGCATGCCACGCCTCGAAAGCGCTGCGGAGCGTCTTCAGGCGCTGACGGAGCTGCTCCGAGTCTCCCTGCTGGCATGTTCTGCCGAACTCCTCAAGGTTGGTGAGGAAGGATTTCCTAAAGTGTTCTGACTTTTCGAAACCATCGCTCAAACCATCCTGTGCCCGAGTCGCGGAAACATCCGTGAGGAATTGTTGCACTTGCACGACGTCATAGCGCATGGACTGCGCCTTCATCGCATGCTCGAAGCTGGAGTGCGCCTGCGTTTGTGCCTCGGTGATCCCGTGTTGAAGCTGTGAGAGGCTATAGCGTGTTCCGGCGACCAGGGCGATCAGGGTGAACATGGGCACTGCAAACCCTACCATCAATTTCGAGCTTAACTTCATATCTCAACTGTTGTTCCTGAGACTTCGTCCGTTCACCGCCTTTTCACCCAGCCTGATATCCCGTGCGTGGATCCGAGGCCGCTCGGGAATCAGCCGTTTCTCTCCACTTATCGGTTTCCAAACACTTTCCTGAAAGCCCCTCCCTGAGCTTCTTTTGGCTGGTCACCTCTCTTGAAGTCTGATTGCCTTTGCGCGCACTGCACTGAACCATGAAATCTCTGCTACTTTACGCGTTGCTTTGGGCTTCATCCTACGGAGTCGAGGCGGCATCGGGCCCGCTTCGTGTCCTCTTCTTGGGGGACGGATCTGAGCCTTCACGGAGCCATTGCCATGTGGTGATGCGAGAGCTGGGGAGGGACGCGATTTGGTTTGATTACCTTTCTGAACCCAAATGGCTTACACCCGATCTATTGGCCCGATTTGATGCCATCTTGTTCGATGCCTCCGCACCCCCGGCCGCTGGGTTTCTCTTCGGCCAGGCAGCGGATCGGGTTTTCAAGGTTACTTTCACGGGCGACAGCAGGGCCTGGTCGAGTCCTGAGTTTTTGACTGCTTTGCGCGGTCAGATCCTAACCGCAGTGGGCGGGGTTCGGCAGCAGGGCTGGGAGAAGTTTCTGGCGCAGCGCGAGCCCGAGCGACGTGAGCCGGATTCTAACGTTGCCAATTACGAGAACCGACCGAAAGCGATTACGTTTCAACATCCGTTCAACGAGAAAGGCAGTCGGGAGCGCACGCAGGTCCCGGTGGATCTGCGGTTGGAGCTCTTTGCCAGCGAGCCTGACATTGCCAAGCCCATCGGAATGGCCTGGGATGAACGGGGGCGGCTATGGGTTTGCGAAACTCGTGATTATCCGCATGAGGTCAAGCCGACTGGCGAGGGCAACGATACCATCAAGATCTGCGAGGATACTGACGGTGATGGACGCGCGGATCGATTTACAGTTTTCGCGGACAAATTGAACATCCCGACCAGTTTGGTGTTTGTGAATGGAGGGGTGGTGGTTACTCAGCCTCCACGATTGCTCTTTTTGAAGGATACCAATGGAGATGATAAGGCGGATGTCCGCGAGGTGATCATGGAAGGGTGGGGTATCGGTGACACTCATGCTCAGGCGAACAACCTGCACTACGGCCATGACAACTGGCTCTATGGTTGCGTGGGATACTCCGGTTTCAGCGGCTCCGTGGGCGGAGTTCGCAAGCAGTTCGCGATGGGCACCTTCCGTTTCCAGGCGGACGGGTCCGCCCTGGAGTTCTTGCATCAGTTCTCGAACAACAGCTGGGGCCACAGCGCCAATGAGTTCGGGGATCAGTTTGGCGGCACAGCCAACGGCGCGCCGATCTTTTACGGGGGGATCCCCGCGACCGCCTATCCCGCCGGTACGCGTGGGCTAACCGCCAAGAAGATCAACGAGGAGGATCGAGTACACACCATCACCCCCAATTATCGGCAAGTGGATGTGTTTGGCGGATACACTGCGGCGGCCGGCAGCGCTTTCATTTACTCCGATCAGCTGCCCGCGCGGTTCCAGGGGATGGCCATGGTGTGTGAGCCCACCATGAAGACGATCGGCCTCATGGATGTTCGGGCGAAGGGGGCAGGCTATACGGCTAAGGACGGTTTTAATCTGGTGGCCAGCACGGACGAATGGATGTCTCCGGTCTTTGCGGAAGTCGGGCCGGATGGTGCCGTTTGGTTCGCGGACTGGCAAAATTTCATCATTCAGCACAATCCTACCCCCAGTGTTTCTCGTGGTGGGTATGATGCCAAGACCGGTGTGGGTGGAGCGCACGAGAACCCGCTCCGCGACCACGTGCGCGGCCGGGTGTATCGGGTGGTCTGGGATCAGGCCAAGAAGGCGGCTCCGAAATCGCTGAAGGGAGCCTCGGATGATGAGTTGGTCCGGTCGTTGTCGCATCCCAATCCATTTTGGCGTCTGACAGCGCAACGTCTTTTGGTGGAGGGTAAACGTTCGGGTGTCGCGGGCGGGCTGCGACAGCTGGTGACAGCGCGAGAGACTGGGGTGGGTGCCATCCACGCCCTGTGGAGCTTGCGCGGCATTGGGCAGTTGGACAGCGCGACCCTTCGCGCGGCGTTGCTGGCCAAGGACTCCGCGTTGCGACGCAATGCTGTTCGCGCCTTGGGCAACGATGACGAGGCTCGTACTTCCTTCTTCAGCGCAGGCGTGGTCAGCGATCCGGATCTCCTGACGCGCTCCGCGGCTCTGGTTAAGCTCTCGGAGTTCCAAACGACCCCGGAAGTTCAGACCCTGGTCGGCACCCTGGCGCGCAATCCGGTCCATCGATCCGACGAATGGCTTAGGGAGGGCATTCGTCTGCTGAGCAAGAAGCATCATACAGAGCTGTTCAAAGAGGGACCGAACCTGCTCGCCAATCCCGGGTTGGAGACTGTCGGGGCCGATGGATTGCCCGAGGGCTGGAAACGTCGCGACTACGGGAACCGTCCGGCGAACCAGACCGCCAAGTGGGAGGTCGTGCGGGGTGCGGGCCAGGTTCGCTCGGGTTCGGTCGCCGTTCGTTGCACAGCCACGGGCGATGCGGATTCCAGCCTTTACGCTGACGTCCAGCTCAAGCCCAATACTGATTACCGTCTTTCCGGCTGGGTGAAAGGGAAGGGCCTTCGAGGTAAGATCAGCTTCAATGATCACATCAACCGAGCGGAGACGGAGCGGGTAACGCGCGATGGAGATTGGCAGTTGGTCGAGGCTACCTACAACAGCGGATCGGCTCCCTTGGCCAGCCTGAACATCCTCTTCGTCGCTCGGGGTGAGGGATACTTTGATGACATCAAGTTCTGCGAACTCCTGCCCTTGGATGATGCGGCATCCATGGTCACGGCTGGGGACGTGAAACGCGGGGAACACATCGTTTACAATCATACCGCCCGCTGCATCCTGTGCCACACGATCAAAGGTAATGGCAGCACGGTCGGCCCGGCTCTGGATGGCATCGCCACTCGCAAAGACCGCACCTATATCAAGGAAAGTCTCTTGGAGCCGAGCAAAGTTCTGGCTCAAGGCTTCGAAGGTACCGGGCTCTCGCCGATGCCGCCGATGGCGGACATCTTCAGCCCACAGGAGCTTGAGGATATCCAAGCATTCCTGCAGACCCTGAGGTAGGGGAGTGACGAGTGACGAGTGAGGATTGCGGGGCGAAGAGCGGCAGCTGCACCACGAACTCTGTTCCGACATTCTCCTGGCTCTGGTAGCGGATCTCCCCGCCATGCAAGTCCACGCAGCGCTTGACGATCACCAGTCCAAGCCCGGTGCCGGGAACACCTTCGGTGTTGGAAGCTCGGTGGAAGGCTTCGAAGATGCGATCCTTTTCGTGAGGGGGGATGCCACGCCCCTGGTCGCGCACCTCAATGATGCCATCCGAGCCCTGTTTGCGCAGGTGGACCGTCACTGTTGATCCGGCCGAGGAATACTTCACCGCGTTAGAGACCAAATTGCTCAGGATGTGACGCACAAGCGTTTCATCGCCCTTGGCTTGCCTGAGATCATCTCCCTCCGGTAGGAACGTGATGGGACAGCGCCGCCCGGTGGAAACCAGCGTCTCATCAATAATCGTGCGACAAAGTTCGATGAGATCCAGTTCTCGCGTGTGGTACTCCAGCTTGCCGGCGTCGGCTCGGCTAAGGACGAGGACATCCTCCATCATCCGGGCCATCGTCATGACAGCATCGCGGATGCTGTGCAGATGCTCCGTGCGCGCCTCGGGGGAGAGTCGTTCCTGGTAACGTTCGAGGATCTGAGCGGACGAGATAATGATGCCCAGGGGAGTTCGGAACTCATGGGATACAGTCGCGACGAAGTTTGTTTTGAGCTGCCCCAGCTCGCGCTCGAGCTGCAGCGACTTGGTTAGCTCCACCTCCGCGCGTTTCCGCTCCGTGATGTCTTGAAGAATCCCTACCGAACCGATCGGTTTGCCGTCGGGACCCAACACCTCGACGGAGGCATCGCTCACCCAGCGAGTGTTTCCATCCCGAGTTCGAATTCGGCAGTCGTCCCGCCAGTACTTGAACTCTCCCGCGCGCGCTCGACGGATTCCTTCCTCCACGCTGAGTCCCGCCAGTTCGCCTTGGAGCTGGGAATCCTCCACCAAAGTCTCCCAGATTTGTGGTGTCATCTCGTGAGGGGAATAGCCGGTGATCTGGAAGATTCCCTCTCCGACGAAGGTAAAGCTTTCGGTGCGGTAGTCGCGGCTGTATGGGACGGCATTGGCCACGCCGATGCAGCGGCGGTATAGCTCCTCCATCTGAGTGAGCATCTCCTGCGATTCCGTGCGGATGGCTACTTCGGACTGAAGTTGCTGATTGGCCTGGGTCAGTTCGCGAGTTCGTTCGTCGATGCGTTGCTCGAGAGCTTCGTTGATTTGACGGATCCGCTGGTTCCATTCATCGGATTTCGTTTTCTCGCGCGCCTGGTTTCGGAGCCAACCGAATAGCATGAGGGTGGTGAGACCGCCAACGATAGCCACCACCCACGGGAAGTGCCGGGACGAGTCACGTGGAAAGTTGGAATCGGTGTTAAAACGAAGCTTCCAGACCCTGCCGATTCCCGGAGTCACTAGGGTTTGCTCGAGGCGTCCATCCGGCAATCGCACGACGGGAGTTGGTCGATTTCCTCCGGGCTTCACCCCGGGGTGGCCGGCGGGAAGGTCTTCAATCTCGATGTGAACCACCTGGTTGGATTGGGAGGAGAGGAGGGTCCGGTATTCGTTGACGGCGATCAAGGCGGTGAACGCGAAGCCCTTAAGCCCGGTGCGCCGTTCCGGACCTGGCCGAGGGATGGTGCCGCTGGCATACACTGGGAGGAAAAGTAAGCTCCCTTGGACGGTCCCATTCGTATTCGCTAAAGTGAATGGACGGACGGTTGAGGAAGCCGGAGAGGTGGAATCGGCGGCCTTGAACATCGCCGTCAGGAGGTCGGGATCGCTGGCCAGATCCGTTCCAGGTTCGAAGCCAGCCTTAGGGATTCTTGAGTCGATCACCTTTACCCGGCATTGGGGTGTTGTTAGCCGCGAGTCGGTCGACCAATCCGCGTAACCCATGCTGAGCAAGTTGGGATAATTGCGCCTCCAGTTAAGGCTGGGTAGGAATCGCTTCCACTGTTCCTCGGTAAGGCCGCCTGTGGTATGCAATAGGCCCTGGACTGCGCGGATGGCGTTGAGTTCGTACTCGACGCTGTTCGCCAGGTTGCGGTAGGCCGAAGCGCAGAGGGCTTCAAATCGTTCGACCTCCCAGGCCTGGGTCGTGCGATGGACCATCCAGGACAATCCCGCAGTTAGGACCAGGCAGACAGCCAACACGATCGTTGCTGGGAGCAGGGGGTGCCTGCGTGATAAGCCGCTGGATGCTGGGGTGGGCATTGCCGCATATATTTACGGCGAAAGCCCTTGCGGGTAAATGCCAAAATGGGGAGCTCGGCCGGAGTGGGCGGTGATGCATCAACCGTTGATCGCACCTGTCTCAGTGGTCCTATCCGGGCAATAAAAAGGGCCGCTCCGGGCTAGCCAGAGCGGCCTGTAAGAGGGCTCAACGCCTTACTTCTTTTTCGCTTTGGGCGCTGCAGCAGACTTCTTATCGGCGATGGCGGCTTGAGCAGCCGCTAGGCGTGCCACGGGCACACGGAACGGGGAGCAGCTGACATAGCTCAGTCCGATCTTATGGCAGAACTTGACCGACTCAGGGTCGCCGCCGTGTTCACCGCAGATGCCGAGCTTGATGTCGGGACGGGTCTGACGTCCCTTGGCAATCGCGATCTTCATCAGTTCGCCGACCCCGGTTTGGTCGACCGTGGCGAACGGATTCTTTTTCACGATTTCCAGCTCGGAATAATTCGGAAGGAAAGACCCGGAGTCGTCACGGCTCATTCCAAGGGTGGTTTGAGTCAGGTCGTTGGTGCCGAAGCTGAAGAACTCCGCGCTCTCCGCGATCTCGTCCGCTGTCAGGGCGCCACGCGGCACTTCGATCATGGTGCCGACCATGTAGTTCAGCTTGATCTTCTTCTCGGCCTGAACCTTCTTGGCGGTTTCGTGAACCACCGCCACCTGGAGGTCCAGTTCTTTCTTGAAGCCAACCAGAGGGATCATGATTTCGGGACGGCACTTGATGCCCTCCTTCTGCACGAGCGCGGCGGCTTCAAAGACGGCGCGAGCCTGCATGGCGGAGATCTCCGGGTAACCGATACCGAGACGGCAGCCACGGAATCCGAGCATGGGGTTGAATTCATGCAACTCGGAGACACGCTTCATGATGCGCTCCACCGGCACACCGAGCTTCTTGGACAGGTCCAGCTGCTGTTCCTTGCTGTGAGGCAGGAACTCGTGCAAGGGCGGGTCGAGGAAACGGATGGTCGCCGGCAAGCCTTTGAGCTCGCGGAACATTCCGGCGAAGTCTTCCCGCTGGTAGGGGAGGATCTTGGCCAGCGCCTTTTCCCGCTCCTCGATCGAGGTTGCCAGAATCATTTCGCGCATCGCATCGATACGATCGCCTTCGAAGAACATGTGCTCAGTTCGGCACAGGCCAATGCCCGTAGCTCCGAAGTCGACCGCGTTCCGGGTCTGTTCCGGATTGTCGGCGTTGGTGCGAACCGCCATGCGGGTCGCCTTGGCGCACCAGTCCATGAGCTGCTTGAAGTTCTTGTAGGTTCCGCTCTGACGGGCCTCGGTGTTGTTCTCGAGCAAGCCTTGGATGACTTCGGACGGGGCCGTCTTGACTTCGCCGGCGTAGACCGTGCCGCTGGTGCCGTCGATGGAGAGGAACTCTCCTTCTTTGAAGGTGCGTTCGCCGACGGTTAGCGTCTTGTGCTCATAATCGACGTGCAGCGCGCTGGCTCCGCAGACGCAGACTTTACCCATCTGACGAGCGACGAGCGCCGCATGGGAGCTGACACCCCCACGCGCGGTGAGAATGCCCTCGGCAGCGATCATGCCCCGCAGATCCTCAGGGGAGGTTTCGACGCGGACGAGCAGTACCTTTTCGCCGCGTTCCGCGGCGATGACGGCGCGGTCGGCATTGAAGTAGATCTTGCCCGAGGCGGCGCCAGGTCCGGCCGGCAGGCCGGTGGCGATCGCTGCGGTGGTTTTCAGAGTGGCGCGATCGAAGATCGGAGCCAGCACCTGGTCGAGCTGGTCGGCCGGAACGCGGTTCACCGCGGTTTCCCAGTCGATCAGCTTCTCCTTCACCATTTCACACGCGATCCGCACAGCCGCGACGCCGGTGCGCTTGCCGTTACGGGTCTGGAGCATGAAGACCTTGCCTTCTTGGATCGTGAACTCGAAGTCCTGCATGTCCTTGAAGTGCTTCTCGAGCACGCCACGGATACGATCGAGTTCCTTGTAGGAGGAAGCCTGCTTCTGGGCGAGCTTCTGGACGGGGTCCGGGGTGCGGACGCCAGCGACGACGTCTTCGCCCTGGGCGTTCATCAGGAATTCTCCGTAGAATACCTTCTCGCCAGTGGCTGGGTCGCGGGTGAAGGCGACGCCAGATCCGGATTGCTCGCCGGTGTTACCGAAGACCATGGCCTGCACATTGACAGCCGTTCCCCATTCGCTCGGGATATTGTACTTGCGGCGATACACGATCGCGCGGTCATTCATCCAGGAACCGAACACAGCGCCGACCGCTCCCTTGAGCTGGTCCCAGGGGCTGTCCGGGAACGCCTTGCCGGTGCGGTCCTTGACCATCTTCTTGAAACGGGCAACCAGTTCCTTGAGGTCGTCCACCGAGAGCTTGGTGTCCTCTTCGTCGTGGCTGCCGAGGCGCTCGTGCTTCAGGGTGCCGATGACGGTTTCGAACGGGTCGTGGTCCTCGCCGGCGCGCTTTTGCACTCCCAGCACGACATCACCATACATCTGAATGAAGCGGCGGTAGCAGTCCCATGCGAAACGCTCATTCTTGGTCGCGGCAACCAGGGACAGGACGGTCTGGTCATTGAGACCGAGGTTCAAAATGGTATCCATCATGCCGGGCATCGAGTCCCGGGCTCCGGAACGCACGGCAACGAGCAGGGGCATCCCGTTCTTGTTGCCGAACTTGGTGCCCATGATGGCTTCCATGTTGGCGACGCCCTTCTCGATCTGGGCTTGCAGCACAGACGGGTAGGTGCGCTTGTTGTCGTAGTAATAGGTGCAAACTTCCGTGGTGATCGTGAAGCCTGGAGGCACCGGAAGACCGATGCGGGTCATCTCCGCAAGGTTTGCTCCCTTGCCGCCCAAGAGGGCCTTCATCGAGCCGTCACCGTCTGCCTTCTTATTACCGAACGTATAGACGTATTTGGTGGATTTTGTCGCTTTCTTAGCTTTGGCCATAAATCTCAGTAGGTCTGCTGCACACTTGCAAATTGCGTTGCGTCGGAAAACTCCGCGAAAAACGAGTCGCGAACCTAACAAAGAGGCCTGTGGAGTCAACGGCGCAGTTAAAATATTAAGCGGGGGGAGGGGGAGGTCCACCCTCCGTAGGGTCGGCAGGAGGGTGTCAGGTCGGCCAACCAGGGCTCCGAACCTAAAACACGCCGCCGTCGGGCTTTGACGAAGGACGGTTCGGCTCGCGCTGGGCACTGGGAATCCCCCTTGCCAAACCCCCTAGTAATCACTATTGCAGGCGGATGAAACTCCCATTATCGACCTTTTTCCAAGGCTCATGCTCCATAGGGGCCTGCGACCAGACGGATTAGGTTCAGGTCATGGCTATGAATTCCCCCAAACCGCTCCACTATGGGCTCGGCTTGCTTCTGCTGGCCCTCCAGGGCTGGGCTCAACCCTCCTCCACACCAGGCGTGGCGATTTCCCCTCGATCAGGACTTAAGCTGTCGCTGTGGGCTCGTGAACCGATGCTCAAGAATCCGGTGGCGTTCTCGTTCGACGATCAGGGACGCTGCTATGTCGTTGAGACTGTGCGCCGAAGCACGGTAGACATTGATATCCGAAGTCATCAGTCCTGGATCGTCGATGATCTTTCCAATCAGTCAGTGCATGATCTCCGGAGGTTCTTTCACGACAAGATGTCCGCGGCACACAGCATCGAGAACGCGCGATGGCTTCGCGATCTGAACCGTGATGGAATTCACGATTGGCAGGATCTGACCATGGTGAGGGAGCGCGTGCATTTGCTCCAGGACACTCAAGGGCAGGGGAAGGCCGACCGCACGCAGGTCTTCGCGGAGGGTTTTAATGAGGAAATTGGCGGGGTCATCGCGGGCGTGATGCCCTGGGGCAAGGACGTACTGGTCACCGCGTATCCCTCCCTGTGGCGGCTTCGGGATACCAGTGCGGACGGGGTTGCGGAGCTTCAGGAGTCCATGTTCCGAGGCTTTGGAGTTCATGCCGCGTTCGATGGGCACGATCTTCATGGGCTGACGGTCGGCCCGGAGGGGAAAATCTACTTCTCGGTCGGAGACAATGGGTTTTCCGTCACCAACCAGGAAGGACGTTTGCTCCACTCTCCGAACACGGGCGGAGTGCTTCGCATGAATCCCGATGGATCAGATCTGGAGATCTTCGCGACGGGTCTCAGAAACCCTCAGGAGATCGCGTTCGATGAGTTTGGCAACTTATTCTCGGTGGACAACGATGGGGACCTGGAGGACGAGCGCGAGCGATTTGTTTACATCGCGGAGGGCAGCGACTCGGGATGGCGATTGCATTGGCAGTTTCGAGACGCTGGCTGGGCCAAATTTACGCATCAGCCCAACTACAACCCCTGGATCGCCGAGAAGATGTGGATCCCGCATCACTCCGCTCAGCCGGCACATATCACCCCGCCCATCCTCAACTACTCGGTTGGCCCGGGCAGCATTAAATACAACCCGGGCACTGCCCTCAACGAGTCCTATCGCCGTTACTTTTTCCTCGTACAGTTCCCGGTCCAGAAAGTGACGGCCTTCCAGGCGCAGCCCAAGGGGGCTTCGTTTGAGATGGTGAACGAGCATGTACTTCTGAGTGGGATGATGGCCAGTGCGTTGAACTTCAGTCCTGACGGCGCTCTGTTCGTCGCGGATTGGGATGGAATGTGGGAGCCGAACGACAAGGGGGCTATTTGGCGATTGGACGATCCGCGTGAGGCTGGATCGCCTTTGCGGGTCGAAGTCCGACGACTGCTCTCCGTAGGTCTTAACGCCACGTCCATCGAGGAACTCGCGCTTCTCCTGGGGCATCCCGACCAGCGTGTGCGCCAGCGGGCTCAGTTTGAGTTGGTGACGCGCGGAGCAAAGAGCACTCTCCTGGAGGTGGCTCGTACTGCCTCCGCCGCCCGTTTGGCGCGAGTCCATGCCTTGTGGGGACTGGGCCAGTGCGGCCGTTCCTTCGATGCAGACCCGCTCCCATTCTCGGATCCGGATCCGGAAATTCGCGCTCAGGCTGCAAAACTAGCCGGGGATCTGCGGTTGCCCGTGGCGGGGCGTCTTGCCAGGAGCCTGGACGACGAAAGCCCCAGGGTTCGCTACCATGCAGCGGTGGCCTTGGGGAAAATCGCCAATGCCAGCGCGTTTCCGCAGTTGGTTGGGATGCTGGCAAACAACGCCAATCAGGATCCGCTTCTCCGCCATGCTGGAGTGATGGGCCTGGCTGGGATCGGCGACGAATCGGCATTGAAGGCTCTCGCCGGGCATGCATCCGTCGATGTTCGACGAGCGGCCGTGTTGGCTTTACGCCGGTTGAGTTCGCCGATGGTTGCGGAATTTCTGCGCGACCGAGATGCCGTGATTCGCTATGAGGCCATTCGGGCTGTTCATGACGACTTCTCAATTCCCGCCGCCTTGCCTGCGCTCGCTGCCATGCTCGACACCGCAGAGATGGGGGCGGAAGAGGGTGCAGTTCGGCGACTGCTCAATGCCAACTTGCGCCTCGGTAGCGAGGCTGGCGCGGAGCGGCTCCTACGCTACGCTCTGGATCCAAGCCACCCTGAGTCTTTGCGTGCAGAAGCGACCGAGTGTTTGGCCGTCTGGGAGCGGCGACCTTACCTGGATCGCGTTGAGGGACTGGTGCGATCTCTGGGCGATCGTCCAGCGGGGCTGGGGGATCGTCTGCTGCAGCAGAATCTCAATCGCCTCCTGAACGGAGCAGGACTGACGCTGTCTCGAGTCTTGACCCAAGTGATCTTGCAGAATCGGCTTGAAGCGGATCCCGAACTGTTCGCGGGTTGGGCCGTTTCCACGAATCAACCGTCCGCCGTCAAGTCTCATGCCCTTGAGCTGCTGAGTCAGCGTGATTATGTCCGGCTGCCCGCGTTGCTCGCCCAGGCATGGGTGTCCGGTGATCCCGCCGTACGGCTCACCACGCTCCGACTGTTGGCGACGAAGTCACCTCAGGATTTTCTGTCCACTGTCACCCGGGCAGGCCAGTCGCTTTCGGTTCGAGAACAACAGCTCATGCTGCGGCTTCTGGCGCCCCTGTCTGAGCGCCAGGCTGTTGAGATCCTGGATCGGTATCTGACCGATGCGCACGCGGGCCGACTTGCTCCCGAGCTCGTTCTGGACGTGTTGCAGGCGGCGAGGGGACGATCGGAACCTCTGTTGCAGACCAAGCTTTCGGCATTTGAAGCGATGCTACCGGCCTCGGATCCGCTCTCCCGATTTCGCCCGTCGCTTCAGGGCGGGGATGTGACGTCGGGGCGGGAAATCTTTAAGACGCACGCTAGCGCTCAATGTGTGCGGTGTCATGAGGCTGGGGGGGATGGGTATCAGGCGGGCCCGGTCCTCAAAGGAATTGGGGCCAAGGTGTCGCGGGAATATCTACTGGAATCGTTGGTCGATCCGGGCCGTCGGATCGCAGAAGGTTTCGTCACGATCTCGCTGGCGCTTCGTGATGGAGAGGTGATGGATGGTATCCGAGTTCGTGAAACCGCCGATGGGATCGTGTTGCGTTTGTCGTCCGGGGAAATTCGTGAAATCCCTCGCCGCGACATTGGGAAGGAGTCCTCGAGTTCCTTATCCTCCATGCCTCCCATGGGCGACGTTCTCACATTGTTCGAGCTGCGCGACGTGATCGCCTACCTGGCGAGTTTGAAGTAGTTGAGTGGGAGGTAGCGTGGGCCGTCTCGGCCCATCGGGGGCCCCGGAAGGAAGGGTAGAGGAACGCCCGCTGCGCTCAGGGGATCGTCCAGTGACGGACGTCGCTCACAGGATGGCTTTGCCTCAAAAGCGATAGCGGAGGCTCGAATACACCAGGTGCGAGATGTAGTCGTCGTGACCGCCGAAGGTGATGTCGTTGTATTGGAAGTAACCGTATTTGATGGAGAGTAGCATGTTGGCACTGATCCGCCGAGTCAGGGTCGCGGTGACGGCATGTTCTTGCCCTCCGGCTCCATAAGGAACGCCGAAGTTGGAGTTGTCCGTGTAATTGTCGGCGCTGTAGTGAAAGTATCCCAGATTCAGGTCGGACTTGTCATCCAGGACCAGGGTGGACGATAAGTTGGCGGTCCAGTAGTTGTTCTGGGCTTTCAGAATCGCGGCAGTGTAGTCGCTGATCGGTGTCTTGGTGTCGCTAAGGACGTAGTTGAACCCAGCCTGCAGATTCAGTCGCGACCACGGACTCCAGCTCACGTCTTGAGCGAGAATGCGGCTGGTCATCTTGGCTGACTCCACCTGTCCCAGCCCAGCAATTGAGTCGGGCTCGGCTTGAACAGTGGAGAGCTGATATTCATAGCGGCTCACGAGGGTCACGTTCTTGACCGGGCGCACGGTCATCCGGAGGTTGCCGTCGTAAGTCTCAAACCCGTGCATCGCGAGAAAGGCTGGATAGAGGTTGCCGGCTCCGTTGTTGGGGGTGCTGTCGATGCGATGCGCGTAATCGTAGCTGTTGAGCTTGTAGTATCCGCCGATTCCGAAGTTGACCCGGGAGCTGGGGTAAAGCCGAACCCCGGCTGAATACTTCTGGAAGAACCGGTCACTCTCAGTGCGGCGGCGAATAGGGGCTGCGCCGATGCCACCCACCGGCCCGAAGCCACCATTCTCATAGAGCGATCCCCGTCCCTCTGTCCATTCCCCACGGGCAAAGATCACCGCATTGGTGACGCCGGAGTAGGTCAGGTCGAGACGTTCCCTCACGTCCAGCGGACTGGAGTCACTGTGACTGTTGTAAAGGACCGGCGCACTCGCTCGAAGGGTTTCGTAACCGCTCGAACTTGCCTCGGTAAGTTCTTGTTGGGCGCGAAACGAGGGTGTGATGGCCAGGGTTGGAATGGGCCGATACATCAGGCTGAGCTCCATGACGTATTCGTCCACGCGCGATCCTCCATTCAAGCCATAATAGCCAGCACCGTTCTGAGCGGCGGGGACGTATCCGACATCGAAGTCTGTCCCATAGATGCGGCTGCCTGAGAAGGTGTTGTCGAGGTCAGTGTAGGAATAGGCCGAGGACAAAAGTATCTTTGGATTGATCCAAGTTTCCGTGAACGCATGGATGTTGAAAAGATCGTAGGATGTTCCCTGGCGGTCGGTGACCCGCAGTTGAGCCGGTTCGCCGGGCGATTGGGTGATCTTGAGGGCGTTGTCGACCTCACCTTTCTCATAGCGGATTCCGACGCCCACATCGGTCTTTTCGATTTTATGGGTAACATCGAGTTGGAACGCGTCCCGTTGCTCGTTGATGTCGTAGAAGGAAGGGGACAGTCCTTGCGTGACCCCAACTGATGGATGCGCGATCCCCCAAATGGTGGAGCCTTTTTGGCCATCGCGCGAGCTGTGGGTGTATTTGAATCGAACCTGAGGCGCATTCTCCAAGGTTAAACCACCCTCGAAAGCAAACTCACCTCGGTCGAGGGTGAGCGCGTGATCAAAGACTCGGTACCAGGTGTCGGACGGAGGGTAGAATCCACCGTCGCTGCTGGACCAGGTAGTGTATTCCCCGTAGGAAACCTTGAGAAATCCGACTTTCTCCCGAACGAGATCCAGGCTGAGCTTGTAGTCGTTTCTCTCGAGTAACGCCCTGCCGTCGAGTGCCAAGGTGGTTGTCTTGTCGACGTCCGCCTGGTAGTGGAAATCTTCGATACCCCCGAAGGCGCCGGTGGGGCCCTGACGTCGGCGTTGTGCCGAGGAGCGGTTGCCGCTGTTGAAAAAACCACCGGTGGAAATGTCGATCCAGTTATTGTAGCTGGTTGCTCCGCCTTCGAACAGTTGCTCCGGGGTGAGGGGTTCGACGGCTGCCGGCGGAGAGTTCGTGTCCGCCGCGGAGAGCGCCGACACTGCGGCTAAGAAACCGAGGGGCGAGGCCCAGAGCCAGTTCGCCCGATCCTGAATGGGTGTCCGGTGAGGTTTCATGGAGGGCGATGAGTTAGAAGCGCAGAGATGAACTGACTCGGGAACCGTGAACAGCTTCATGGCATCCAGCGGTCCAGCAGGTGCCCTGTTGCACTCGCAACGTGTGATCGGAATCGCCAATGAGCAACTGGCCGCCGCTGACTCTCTGGAAGTGGCACTTATAACAGAGGTTCGCGTCTCGAGCGGTGAGCAGCTTCGGGTTCACCGACCCGTGCGCCGTGTGGCAGACGGTGCATCCCTCGCGGACGGCCTCGTGTTCGAAAACGTGAGGACCGCGTTGTGAGGGATGGCAGCTCAGGCAACCCTGGTTTTGAGTAAGCAATGCGGCCCCGCCGCCTAGATGGCTGGAGCCCTTGTGCGGCGGATGGCAATCCACACAGTTCAGTTTCCCCTCCGGCATCGGGTGATGACTGGGTAGGCTGAACTGCCCTCGAACATCGGCATGGCATTGAAAGCAGGCGGTGTCCTTGGATCGTGCTCCGTGGAGGGCCACGGCGGCCCCGAAGCTGTTGGCCGCTGGGCGCCCGGCGCTGAAGCCATAAGCGGTCTTTACTTCGCCTCCCGACTCGGCGTGAAGGCTGGCCGGGCCATGGCAGGCTTCGCAGCCCGCCTCCACAGCGTTCGGCCCGGGAGTCATGAGCCGGGCATGGTCAGCCGTGCCGATAAAGCCCCGGTAGATCTCCTCATGGCATTGCTCGCATTCCTTGGAACCCACATAGGAGGCTCCGGGAACCATGGGCAGTTGCACCACCGTCCGGCGGACCGTCGAACAGGAGACGGCCGCAATCAGGGCTACGACCACTGCAGCCAAGCAGGCCCACCTCCTCGCCCGTCCCGATACCAGCTTTCCGACTCCACGGAAGTTGCGAATTTTCATGAAATGTCCCTTCGGTCGTCCTGACCTCTCGGTTTCTTCTGTCATTGGGGTTGGTTAGGCTCTGTGTTCTCTTGCTCGATCCAATCGAGGGCCGCGCTCAGCAGGCTGATCGCGTACGGGCCATTGTGCGCGCCATAGCTTCCGTCGTTGATCACCAGGTAGAGGTTGAAGCGCGCCTTCTGGATATTCAGCGGAATGAGCCGTTGCTCATCCCGAGCAGGATCATTCGGAGAGGAGACGGGACCCGCGAGCGCTCCGTTCGTGGTGGAGAGCCCACCGGCGTTCTGATATTCCCAGGCCAAGGCTCCGTACTTGCGCAGGCCGGGCGCCGCCCGGGTGACTGCCCACTTGTCCAAAGCTGTTTTGACATCGTTGCTCAGCGAGAGAATGACATCCTTCACAAACGCGGCGAAAGCCTGGGCATTCTCCGCGCTCCCATGGCAGCTGGCACAGGCTTCATAGGATGTGACCTTGAAGTGGTGTCCTGACTGACCCATCTCCCCCTGGCCTGAGGTCTGCATGTGGCACGACACGCATTGCTTCTCTATCCGCGAGTGGGTGGAGGGCAGGTGGGCCGGATAATGATCCGGCAGTTCGCCTACGGTGCCCAGAAGCATATTGTACTGCGGTGACCGGTGAGGCGGGCGATCGGTCCTGGTGAAGGTCGCGCCTCGGTCGTTGTGGCACTGAGCGCAGAGGTTGATCGCCGGGTTGTAGTTGGTCGCGAAGTTTCCGGTCGAATGGTAGTCCTCGAGGGATGACAAGGGCTCACGGAGCTGCGTGGTGTAACGTGCTCCCAGCGCTTGATTCGTGAGCTGGATGACCGAGCCGGTTAGGAGGTTGGTGAACGACACCACGCCGTGAAGCGGGTTGTTGTAGGTATGCTGATTGTGGGTGTCGTGGCAAGTCACGCAGGCGATCCCGACCGCTACCTCGAAATCCGCGATCGACTCAAGGATGTCATCATCAGCGGCGGTGAGAATATCTCCTCCGTCGAGGTGGAAGGGCTGCTCCTTCGGCATCCTGCGGTGCAGGAGGTCGCTGTGGTGGGGGTGCCTCATGAGAAATGGGGTGAGTCACCGCATGCCTTCGTGGTCCTGCGTGCCGGAGCCGCGTTGGCCGAGGACGAACTGCGCCAGTTTGCTCGCCAGAATCTCGCTCATTTTAAAGTGCCTCAGTTTTTTACTTGGGTGCCTGAGCTGCCGAAGACCGCTACGGGTAAGGTGCAGAAGTACGTTCTGCGTGGCGGCCGGGCGAACCTGGCACGGCAGTAGTCGCCTCGCCCTGGCGGCTCCCTCCAAGGAGAGGGTGTCAACCTGCTCGAGGGGGCTTTGGTTGGTGTCAGACCTTGTGAGACACTACACTAGCCCTTCGTCGAGTTGTTCCTTGGCCAGTTGGATGAGATGGAGGTTGGCTTCGGAGTTGGGTTGGATCTCGAGGGCCTTGGTGGCTGCATCCAAGACCATCGTCCACTTCCCCAGCTGGGCGGCGCACAGCGCCATGCCATTCCAGGCGCCGAAGTGATGCGGTTTCAGGCGGACCACTTCGGCGCAGAGGGCCATGCTCAACGCAGGCTGCCCGCGCAGGTAGAGCAGGGTGGCCTGCTTGTTTTTCGCTTCGGCCCAATCGGGATACTCGGCCATGAGGTTGAGAAAGACTTCTTCCGCTTCCCGATACTCTCCTGACTCCATCAGTCCCACGCCGCGGTCGATCTCGCTGCGGGCGTGACGCCCGCGTTCGTTGAGCCAACATTCCCAGAGCGCGTTGGTGGCGAGGGACACCGCCAGGGCGTCGGGACTGCGAAGACACTCCACCAAGGCGGGTTCAGCGCGCTTGCGGATCAGTTGCCGCACTGCGCGCTGCCGCTCGGCCGGGGCTCCGCTGGAGAGCTGCTTGATCCAACGTCGGATTGGATCCTCATCCTCGGGGCCAAGCTGGCTCAGCGGATCTGTCAGCCGATAAGACACACCACGAACCATAGCCATCGATTGGCCAATGCCAAACCTGAAATCGCCTCCAACCCGTTGCTTGCCAATTCCCGCGACTTCATCAATGCTGCTCCCCATACAAACGAATGAAAAAGATTTCTAAACAGCGTTCTTCCCGGGGGGGCCGGGGAGCCCTTGACTCCACTCGTACGTTCTCGTCCATCGTGGTGGACGGGCCGGAGCGCGCCGCCAGCCGGGCGATGCTGTATGCTGTCGGGTTTAAGAAGGAAGACTTTCGCAAGCCGCAGATCGGAGTGGCCTCGACGTGGGGAATGGTGACGCCGTGCAATATGCACATTGATCATCTCGCGGTCCAAGTGGGGATCGGCGTGAACGAGGCGGGCGGGAAAGCCGTGACCTTTAACACCATCACGATCTCGGATGGTATCTCCATGGGAACCGAGGGCATGAAATACTCGCTGGTCTCTCGCGAGGTCATTGCCGACTCGATCGAGACGGTGGTCGGCTGCGAGGGGATGGACGGCTTGGTCGCGATTGGCGGCTGCGACAAAAACATGCCGGGCTGCCTGATAGCGATCGCTCGTTTGAACCGTCCAGCGGTTTTCGTCTACGGGGGAACGATCATGCCGGGCATCTATGAAGGCAACCCGGTAGACGTGGTCAGCGTCTTCGAGGCGGTGGGCAAGCATGCGGCCGGCAAGATGGACGACCGGCAGCTTGACGAGCTGGAGAGCAAGGCGATCCCTGGAGCGGGGTCATGCGGCGGTATGTATACCGCCAACACGATGGCCTCGGCCATCGAGGCTTTGGGTATGAGCTTGCCGAACAGTTCCGCTCAGGCGGCCATCTCCAAGGACAAGGAGCTGGACTGCGAGCGCGCGGGCGCGGCGGTGTTGAATTTGGTCAAGCTGGGCATTCGGCCTTTGGATATCCTCACCAAGAAAGCCTTCGAGAATGCCATCACCGTCGTGACCGCTTTGGGCGGTTCGACCAATGCCGTGCTGCATCTCCTGGCGATGGCCCATGCTGCGGGCGTCAAGCTGACCATCGATGACTTCACGCGGGTTGGAAAGCGTGTTCCGGTCTTGGGTGACCTTAAGCCCAGCGGCAAGTACGTCATGGCCGAGCTGGTTCGCATTGGCGGTTTGACACCGTTGATGAAGATGCTCCTCGACAAGGGATTGCTCCACGGCGACTGCATGACCGTCACGGGCAAGACGATCGCCCAAAACCTGCGCGGGGTGAAGCCGTATCCGAAGGGCCAGGACGTGATTCGATCCTTCGATAACCCGATCAAGCCGGAGGGTCATTTGGTGGTGCTTTACGGAAACCTTGCAACCACCGGGGCGGTGGCCAAAATTTCCGGCAAGGAGGGCCTCAAGTTCAGCGGAAAAGCTCTGGTGTTCGAGAGTGAGGAAAAGGCTTTGGCGGCGATCTTGGATGGCACGGTCAAGAAGGGCCATGTGATCGTGATTCGCTACGAAGGACCTAAGGGTGGGCCTGGAATGCGGGAAATGCTCTCTCCCACCTCCGCCATCATGGGCAAGGGCCTTGGGAAAGAGGTGGCGCTGATCACCGATGGGCGGTTTTCCGGAGGCAGCCACGGATTCGTCGTCGGGCATGTCACCCCGGAAGCCTATGAAGGTGGCGTGATCGCCTTGGTTAAGGATGGGGACCCGATTACCATTGATGCCAAGAATCGCCAAGTGAATCTCGAAGTGCCTCAGGCGGAGATCAAGCGTCGTGCCGCCCAGTGGCGGCGTCCGGCCCCGCGTTACACTTCCGGTGTGCTGGCGAAGTACGCCAAGTCGGTCAGCTCTGCTCACTTGGGCGCCGTGACCGATCTATAATGGACAGCGGTTTGCCGCCTAACCGGCGCTGCTGAAGCTCCGGGAGCCGGTAATGAACTCGGACAGGCCTCGGTTTCGGTCCCTCGGTTAGGCGATCTGAGCCGGCTTCTGCGCGGTGCAGCCGATGGGACATCAGTTTGTTATGGACCCAATCCGCATACTTTGGGCTTTCGTCCTGTTCGCGGTTACCACCGCGGGCGCAGCCACCGTGCCGGTGGCTGGCCCGCGTGATGCCTTTTTGTTGGTGCATCTTCGCTGGGTGAGCAATCAAGTCACGGTGGTCAAAAGCGAGCGCGTTGCCGGCCGGCTGAAACCGCAGCCTTCCGCCGAAGGTGCACTCCAAATTCGACTGGCCGACGTTCAAGGCAATGCCCTCTGGGTGTCTGCGCTAGAGGATCCTCGGCGACAAAGGTTCGAGTTTCCGGACGAGAGTCAGCCGGGGGGGATCCGTCAAATCGAGAAATGGCTTCCCACCGGAGAGGTGTTGGTTCGGGTTCCTTTGAAGCCGTCAGCCAGCGAGTTTCAACTACTCGGGGCCATCCCGAATCCCCCGCTGGCCGCTCCTGAAGTGGGTCCCCAGTTGGGAGGGGTTCCCGGTGGTCCGCGTCCGGTCCTGGTTCGCTTGTCGCTACTTCCGGCGACAACAGCACCGCTGAGAGGACCATGAAGAAGCCCCGACATGGGCGGTGGATTGCTTGGGTCCTGGTCTGTTTTCTGGTCAGCTCCCCAGTTCATGTCTCGGCAGCGATTGGCGAGCTGGTCCGGTTGTCCGTGAACGGACCGGCGGAGGCTAGACTCAACCTCGTCATCCTCTCCGAAGGTTACCTGGAGGCGGAACGCGACGTGTTCCTGCGTGATGCCCGAGCGGTGGCCGACGGGATCCTTCAGGCCCCTCCTCTGAGGGAGTATGCCAGCCATTTTAATGTGGTCGGTGTGTTCGTCGCCTCGCAGGAATCCGGGTCAGACCACCCGTTTCGGGGTTCCTTTCGCAATACCTATTTTAACAGCAGCTTCGACAGCTTTGGGATTCAGAGGCTCATCACGATCCCGCCCAACAACCACGACTCCAACAGCGCGAATGGCCAGGGCAAAGTGTTGGAGTTGCTCGCCGCGATGTATCCCGAATATGACCTGGTGGCGATCGTTGTGAATGATCCCGAGTATGGCGGATCCGGAGGTCGCACCTTGGTGGTCTCCAACCATTCCAGTTCGAGAGAAATCGCCGTGCACGAGCTGGGACACACGCTGGCCCGCCTGGGAGATGAATACTCCACTGCCAACCCTGGCTATCCGGATGTCGAAGAACCCAATACCACCCGTACTACGGTGCGCGCCCAGGTCAAATGGAATGCGTGGATCCGAGCCTCAACCCCAGTTCCTACCCCGTCGTCAGGTTTCGAGTCCGTTGTCGGGTTGTTCGAAGGCGCCCATTACCACACCACGGGTTGGTATCGACCTAAGCATGATTGCAAAATGAGAGCGCTGGGCGTGCCGTTCTGCGAAGTATGCTCCGAGGCTTTGGTGCTCAGCATCCATGAGCGCTTGCCTCAGCCTCCAAGCACGTTGCCGGCAGTCGACATTCCGGTGAGCATCTCACTCTACGACCAGCGGGATTTCGTGTTGGAGATACTCACGGTCGCCTCGGAGTCTGCCAGTGTGAGTTGGGCGCTAAATGGAGTTCCATTGGGTCCCTCAGAGCCTGGGCTTAAACTGTCCCTACCTGGCGTCGCCTTGCCCTTCGAAACTAATGTGCTTACCGCGGATTTGGTCCTCACCACTCCACTCGTCAGGAACGATCCGCTCGAGCGGTTGAGCTCGACCACGCGGTGGACGGTAGTGCGGGATCTGCTCACCCCTCCGCGCCTGGGAGTTGAGATTGTCTCCGAGGGTGTCGAGTTTTCCTGGTCGGCCCTGGCGATCGGCTTCGCGCTCGAAACATCACGTTCCGCTGCGTCCGGACCCTGGAGCGGGGTGGCAGAGCTTCCCAGGAAGCAGGGAGACCGGTATCGACTCAAGCTTCCGCTCTCCGCGGAGCGGGCATTTTTCCGGCTGCGCCGCCAGTGAGGAGCCGCGGTCTAGGCCCAGCCGAATTCCTTGATGTCGAGGTGCCAGTCCGAGCCGTCCGTGACGCGCACATTGTGGCCCACGCCCTCATAGCGGACTTTTTCCAAATCGATGGTCGGAGGCAGAACATTGACGAACACCTCGCCAGAGCTGAGTGAGATGAGACGTGTCCGCGGTTCTGGTTTCCGGCGGAAGATATTCTCCTTGATGTCTTCGATTACCCAAACATGCCCGACCACACGCACGATTCCGTGCTCGTAGTCCTCAACCTCGCCGATGAAGTGCTTGCGGATGTCGTGATCGAACAGCCGGCGGTGCACGACGTGGATTTTTTCGCCTTTGAGCAATAACATGGAGTGCTTTTCATGATTATAGAGACTGCTCAGCCTCGGAGGGCAAGTCCGGGTTTTGGCTGGCCGACAGTTTGTCTCAGAGAGCAATTCCAGCCGGTTCTTGGTCAAGAAGGGTTGAGTCAGGCTGCGGTGAAGCCTCTAAACATGAACGCGTATGATGAACTCAACAAAAGTTTCCCTTCTAACCTGCGCTGCTGTGGCGAGTGTTGGCCTGAGCTCTGGAGTTCAGGCTGCCGAAGCGGATGCAGAACCTATCCACATCTCACCGGTTACCAATCCGCTCTTCTTTGAAGATCCGCACATCACGAGCGAGGTTCGTCCTATCTTTGCCTACCACAACATCGACGAGTCGTTTGTGACGCAGGGTGGAATCGCGCGCGTGTTTGCGGCGCAAGTGCGATGGGCGATCACTGATCGCCTGGCGCTGATTGCCACCAAGGACGGCTACATCTCGCTCCACCCGAGCCGAGCGGTGGCGCATAACGACGGCTGGGCGGATATCGGCGCAGGCCTGAAGTATGCCGTGATCGATGATAAGGAAAACGACTTCATCGTGACGCCCGGTTTCAAGTTTGAGCTCCCGACCGGAAATCAACGGGTGTTCCAAGGCAATGGACGCGGTGAGTGGGACCTATTCGTGTCGGCCGCCAAAGGTTACGATCGGCTGAACCTGACCGGTAGCATCGGCGCGCGAATCCCTAACGACTTCAGCCAGGAGACCGCTCAGTTGCATTACAGTGCCCAGGTCGACTATGTCACCTGCCAGTACTTCATCCCGTTTGTTGCGCTGAACGCGTACTCAACTTTGAACAATGGTCGTGGGCTCGGGCTGACGCATGAGGGCTATGACCTTATTAACTTCGGAGCGTCCAATGCTGCTGGGACCACGGATGTGACCGGTGGCGTTGGCTTCCGTTCTCGACTTCTCTCGTGGGTGGACCTGGGTGTCGCCTACGAGCGGGGACTGACTCATCCTCAGGGCCTCTTCGAAGATCGTTACACCTTTGACATGATCTTCCGGTTCTAAACCTCACCGACTAGCAAGCCGGTTTGCCGTGGCCCCTTAGCTGGTGGTTCCTCCCCAACTGGGGGGTGCACGGGCAGAAGAAAGCCAGAGCCCTGGATAATACCGGAGCTCTGGCTAGCTTGTTTGCCAGACCGGACTCAATCCGGCTGGCCTTCGGCAGGATTAGACGACCTTGATTTTGCCGCCGTAGACTGCGTTCTTGCCGAGCTGTTGCTCGATGCGCAGCAGTTGATTGTATTTCGCGACGCGATCGGTGCGGCTCAGAGAGCCGGTCTTGATCTGTCCGGCGTTGGTGGCGACGGCGATGTCAGCGATGGTCGCATCCTCAGTCTCGCCGGATCGATGGCTGATGACGGCCGTGTAGTTGTTCATCTGGGCGAGTTCGACGGCATCCAGCGTCTCGGTCAGCGAACCGATCTGGTTCACTTTGACGAGGATTGAATTCGCGGTTCCGGTGGAGATGCCCTTCTGGAGGAACTTGACGTTGGTCACGAACAGATCGTCCCCGACCAGCTGAACCCGGTCGCCGAGCTTGTCCGTGAGCTTCTTCCAATTCGTCCAGTCCCCTTCGGCGCAGCCGTCTTCGATGGAGATGATGGGATACTTCCCGCAGAGTTCGACGTAGAAGTCCACGAGTTCGTCCCCGGTGAGTTTGCGTCCCGAGCTCTTCTTGAAGACATAGTTTCCGTTGCCGGTGTGGAACTCGGAGCTGGCCACATCCAGAGCGAGGAAGATCTCTTTCCCGGGCTTGTAGCCGGCGTTCTTCGTGGCGAGCAAAATCGCTTCGATCGCCGCCTCGGCGCTATCGAGCTTGGGAGCGAAACCACCTTCGTCACCCACCGCAGTGCTCAAACCCTTGCCCTTGAGCACAGCCTTCAGAGAGTGGAAGATTTCGGTGATCGCTTGGAGGCCGCGGCTAAAGGTCTTGAAGCCGACCGGCATGATCATGAATTCTTGGAAATCGATCGGCGCGTCGGAGTGGGCGCCGCCGTTGATGACGTTGGCCATCGGCACCGGAAGGACCTTGGAGTTCGGTCCGCCCAGGTATTTGTAAAGGGGAACGCCGACGTGGTTGGAGGCGGCCTTGGCGTTGGCCATCGAAACAGCCAGGATGGCGTTTGCGCCGAGCTTAGACTTGGTCTCGGTGCCGTCCAGCTTCAGCATGGTCTGGTCGATCGTCAACTGATCGATCGCGTCTAGGCCTTCGATCGCCGGGAAAATGCGATCCACCACATTGGCAACCGCCTTGGAAACGCCCTTGCCGAGGTAGCGCTTTTTGTCGCCGTCGCGGAGTTCGATGGCTTCGTGTTCGCCTGTGGAGGCCCCGGACGGAACGGCAGCGCTACCACTGGCGCCGGAGGCGAGGTGTACGTCGACTTCCACCGTAGGGTTGCCGCGGGAGTCCAGAATTTCGCGGGCTAAAATGTCAACAATCGTGCTCATGTTTGAATGTTCGCAGTGCATCGGTAAGTAATTGGTCTTTAGCTTGGTAAAAAGCAGGTCAGATTACGGGCCCAACTGGCTTTTCCGTCAAGCAGTCGTTGCAGGGGGGCAGTCGAGAGCGGACGAGCCTCATTCCGGGACCGCTAGGCCCCACACCTCGGCCGGGGCGAGCCCTAGCCCATTGCGGCATCGGGGCCGGGAACCGCGGGAAACGTGGAGTCAGCCCTAGGATGATGTCCCGTTTTGAGGGGGAGTGAGTCGCTTGAGCAGGATTTTGGAGAACCTACCGCTCTGTTCGTACTTCTCCTTGCGGCTGGCTGGAAGCATATCGGGCGAGGCCTCGATGAATCCGCCCTTGCTCTGAAAGTAGGTGAAAGCCTGGGTCGAGAGCGCGAACATCTCCTTCATCCCCAGCTCTCGGGCGCGGCTTTCGGCGAACTGGATGAGCTTGCGTCCGATGCCCTGATTTTCATGCCCGCGGCTGACAAAGAGACAGGCCAGCTCCGCAGCCTTCTCTTCGGGATAAGTATGCACCGCAACACAACCCACAATGTTCCGGTCCAACTCGTATAGGTAGTAATCCCCGAGCTGCTTCTCGATGCTTGTGCGCGTCCGTTTCACCAGCTCGGCAGACTCCACCGAATTCTTGATCAGCAGCAGGATGTTGCGGATATCCTTCCGCAGAGCCGGCCGCACCTGGCTGTATTCGTTCGCGTAGATGAGCGTCCCGATGCCCTCATTCGAGAACACCTCCGCCAACAAAGCCTCGTTCACGAGGCCATTGATGATATGCACTCGCGGAATTCCCATCTGGCAGGCTTGGGCGGCGTGGGTAGCCTTGGAGAGGCAATCGGGATGGAAGTCGGCTTTGCGCGTGCTGAGCTGCGTCGAAAGGGAACTCGCCAGCATGTCCGGAATCTTTTGGTTCTGGAAGATGAGGCCATCCATGCTCCCGATAAAAATCAGTTTGATCGCCTTGAGCGCCTCAGCGACGGCGACCGCCACATGGTCCGAGTTTACCCGGTAGGTGCGGCCTTCCCCGTCAAATCCGAGCGGCGGCAAGATTGGAACGATGCCCTGGTTGAGCAGGCTTTGGAGCATCTCCACATCGACCCGCTCCACCTTGCCGGTAAAGAGATGGTCGACCCCCTGCAAGATTCCCAGGGGATGCGCGATCACCGCGTTGGTGGAGACGGCGCGGAGATCGTTGGCCGAAAGACCTTCCAGAATCTCGTGGGTGAGTCGATTGGCGGCGGTGAGCGCCAGTTTGAGGGTAACGCCGTCAGTCACGCCGTTCCCTTCGAGGTCGCTGGGAGTGACAGCTTGTTCTTCCCCTAGGCTCTTGATCTGCGCCGCAGCTCCATGGACGATCACCACTCGGATGTTGAGTGAGCGGAGTACCGCAATGTCCTGGAGGAGGCTCGCGAAGATCTCATCCATGACCACCGCACCGTCGATGCTCAGGACGAACGTTTTTTCACGAAATCGCGGAACATATTGGAGAATGCCCCGCAGGTTGGTCAGCTTCATTTCAGAGTCCAGTGCCGGCTCATCCTAGATACAACAGGATACCTGCCGGCTTGCGCCCGCACTAGTAAGCTGTTTTCGCCGAGGTGCAATCCTTATTTTAGTTCGACCGCCGGGATGTTTGGCATCCATACCGGTATGGGTTCGCCTTGAATTGTTCCCGGCTCAACGATAGCGTCACCGAAATGGAATTGATTAGGGATATCCACGCGCGGTGTAAGGCAGCGGGTCGGCCGGCGTTTTCGTTCGAGTTCTTTCCTCCGAAAACCCCGGAGGGTGAGAAAGCGCTGTTTGAACGAACCATCCCTGACTTGGTCAACCTCCATCCTGATTATTGTTCGGTGACTTACGGGGCAGGCGGGAGTACACGCGACAAGACGCTGGGGATCGTCGAGCGCATTCAAAAAGAGCATAGGCTCACTTCGATGGCTCACTTGACCTGTGTCGGCTCGACCCGGGAACAGTTGTCGGAGGTTCTTCACGATGCCCGAGCGCGCGGTATTCGCAACATTCTCGCACTTCGAGGCGATCCTCCTGGCGGTCAAACGGAGTTCGTGAAGACCCCCGGCGGCTTCGAGTACTCGCACGAGCTGGTTGCTTTCATCCGTGAGATGGGCGGGTTCTCCATCGGTACCGCCGGCTTTCCGGAGGGACATATCGCGTGCAAGGAAGGACGCGAAGTGGATTGGCATCGGCTGAAGGCCAAGATTGATCGTGGCGCTGATTTCGTCATCACTCAGCTTTTCTTCGACAACGACGACTTCTTTCGCTTTCGGGATTTTCTCACGAAACTAGGGAATACGGCGACGCTGATTCCCGGCCTGATCCCGATTCTGAGCGCGACTCAGATCAAGAAATTCACCGCTCTGTGCGGCGCCCGTATCCCTGAGGGGCTGGCTGCCTCGCTGGAGAAACTGGGGGACAGTGAGGAGGCCGCCATCGAATTTGGAATCGAGTACGCGACTCGACAGGGCGAGGGATTGCTCAAGGCCGGGGTGACCGGGCTCCATTTCTACTGTCTCAACAAAGCGCGGAGCACGGTGCAGGTCGCCAAGAATCTCGGGCTAGGCGGCGGTAAGGGTTGAGTTGACCTTACCCCAGCGATACGGGGTAGGGCGAGATTCCGCTCGAGCCCTGATGGGCCCTAGGGTAGCGAATTGGGAGTGGATGCGTCGTGGAGAGCCTTGATGGAGACGATCGCTTATCGGCCATCGCTCCCTACTCCGAGCGCCACCGCTTGAGACGGGCCGCCAGAGCCGCGAGGTTGGATCTTTCGGGATCCAGGAATGGGAAGTCCTTCCTCAGCTGGTCGATCGTCGGGATTTCACCCCAGGCACTCACGGTGAACACCTCCATGTAATCCTCGGTCTGAAGGCCCAGCTCCCCGTTCCTTCGACTGAACCGTGCGCGCAGGGTTTTCCGCCAAGCCTCCAAATCGGCTGGGGGTTCCATCTGATGCCGACCGACCCAGGGCAGCCATTCACGAACTTGAGATTGGTGAGCCCAGGTCATCTCGCTCACCACGGGGAACGTTGCGTCGGTATTGACCGCCAGGTCGAAGCTGTTCGCTCCAAATTGATAGCCATCGTACACCGGGATGATGACCGGAACCTTGCAGGGCTTGGAGGCGGTCTCGTCGGCTGGAAACTCCGGAGTGAACGCGTGAGGCACATTGATCATGTAGGCCACGCGACGAACGGCCTCCGCGATGGTTTGGTGATCATTGTGGAGTCCGGCCAGGGGATCCGTCACGAGCGGGGGGCAGAACAGATAGTCCGGCTCAAAATCGCGAATGGTTTTCCACAGCGCGGCGAGCAGGGGAATGGAAACCGGTAAACAAGCCTCGCGAGGTTGGGTGCCATCGGGCAAGAGTAAGGGTTTGAACTCATACCGGCCTAGCCGTGCCGATTCGCGCTGCTCTTCGAGTCGGACCAGGCCGGTTTCCTCCCGGGTGCGAAAATGGTGGCCTGCTTTGCCGTCGGTGCATACCACGACCTGCGCTTTGAACTCCGACCCAAGTTGTCGTCTCCACAGCTCGAAGGTGCCCGCGGCGGTGAATTCGTAGTCGTCGTAGTGAGCGTGAATGTATTGAACCTTCAGCATGCGATTACCTCAACACACGACGTCGCACGCTGCGCGCTCGTTGCATGCGGCTGCGCATAAAGTCGAACAGGGCAAACTCCATCGGCTGGTCCGACACGACCGGGTGAAACTGGATGCCATGGCGTTCGCAGGTTTGCTTGACTGCCGCATTGTGCGCGGAAAATTTCTCCTGATAGGTCGTTCGCGCCACTTCGGGGTCGATGTATAGCTCTTGATCCGTCTCCAAGTCGCGAAAGAGCGAGGCCTCCTTGAACTGGAACGACAACTCGGCAGGATCCAACACCTGAAAGACCACGACTTCGTGACCGGCTGCGGATAGGAACCCGAGGTGAGTGTCGAGGGTTTCGATGGGCGCGAGCAGGTCGGACACGAGCACGAGCAGGCCGCGACGACGCACCAAGTCAGCGATGCGACGGAGCGGAGCGGCCAGATCCGTGGAAACGCCGCTGGCTGGCTTTTCCAGCGCCAGCATGATTTGTCGGAGATGTCCCTTGCGAGCCTTGGGCGGCAGGTAGTCCCGGATCTCGGCGTCGAAGGTCATCAGACCGGTGGCGTCGCCCTGCTGAAACAAGAACCACGCAAGGGTGGCAGCCAAGGTGTTGGCGTAGTCCGACTTCGTGTGGCCCAGGCTGCCGAAGCCCATGGAGCGGCTGTTGTCCACCAACAGGTGGCAGCGCAGGTTGGTCTCGTCCTCGAATTTCTTGATGTAGTAGCGGTCGCTGCGCGCGTAGAGCTTCCAGTCGAGGTAGCGCGGGTCGTCGCCGGGGGTGTATTCGCGGTATTCCGTGAACTCCACGCTGAATCCGTGATAGGGGCTCCGATGGAGGCCATTCCAAAATCCTTGGACAACAACCCTGGCCCGCAACTCGAGATTGCGAATCGCCATGAGGGCTTTGGCATCGATCGACGAAGATCGTCTTTCCGCGGTGCTGGGCGGCATGCGACGGACCTTAGTGACTCTGGGATCAAATGAGAATGGGAAAGTTTTGGGCAAGGCTGCGGGGGGGGATGGTTATT
>JAEUHE010000123.1 GCA_016793885.1 Verrucomicrobiales bacterium | reverse complement strand
AGTTGATTGGCCATATCGGCCGCTCATCCTCACGGGTTTCCGTTCGGTTGGCAGCCCTATGGCTTCTCTCTCAGGGTGGGTCAGTTTGAAGCCCTTCATTTCGACCCCAGGCGGGTCAGTTTGAGTGACCGCTGACAGTCTTGCGCCATACGAACCTCTGCGTGGTGTGAGCCTTGCAAATTGGAATCAGCCTGGACTTCCACTGGCATACGACTGACTGATTCCACCAGGCGGATCCCGGCGACTGTGTAAGGGAGCAAGCTCAAGAGGGTTAGACTGAGGCGGAGAATAGATTCGCGTCTGTTGGGTTGGGTCGAGGACGCGGAACACTTCACGTCCACACCAATCTCTCAAACGCAGGTCACATTCTTTTGCGAACCAAGGGGCCTTAGGTTGCACCCGGATCTGTTTCGATGTATGAAGCAGTGTCTTCTATGCGATTCACCCAACCGAGGCATTTGATGGTAAGTCCCAAGGTCGCTGAACGAATTGCCGATCGTTCCGGGGACCGGCCGCAAGCGATCACTGTACGCTTGGTGGGAAAAAAGGACGTTCGTAATCTGGTGGCTAGCATCAAACGGGCTCAGAAGTCCTCCACAAAGAAGATCATGGTGCTGGATTGACCCTCCGGAGGAAGCTTTCCGATTCCAAGACTGTTTCGCACCGGCGCTAGGGTGGTTGAGTGTTCACCGCAGTAACGCTGGAGGATCGATCTGACTGGCTCATCGTCCCACAGGGCGATAGCTTGAATCCCATGTATGGTTTGCTGCCAGGTATGAAGGAATTTTTGGGCTCGCGAGAGACGGGCGAACTTGCGGATCTCTTGCTTTCTGTGGCGGAAAACAACGACCAGTTGCGTGAGCGGCTAAACCAACTCAAACGAAGGGCCGAAGGGCACGCCGTCGACCTCGAAGGATTCAAGAGAAACATCACCCAGGCCTGCTCCACTCCTCGCTACATCGATTACAAGCACATCGGGGAGTTTGCTGACCGCATCCAGCGATCGCTCGAGCCAATTGACCTCATGATGAAGGCAGGGGAGTTTGACGACGTGCTGCCTCTGATCGACTTCGCCATCACCAGCGTCCACTCAGCGTTCGAGAACTGCGACGATGACGGTTGTCAGGTCTCGAGCGTTCATGAACTACTGGTCGAGCAGCACTGGAAGGTTTGCCAGGCGCTCAAACGCCCCGGCTCAGAACTGGGGCTCTGGGTGTTCAACCGGGAGCGACACAACCACTACGGGCTTTTTGACGACCTATTTTCCCGTTACTCGGGTCTTATGGGAGCCGAGGGGATGATTGCCTATGAAGGTGAGGTCCGCAAAGGTTGGGGACTGCTCCCTGTGATCCCCGATGTGGATGGCCGGAACGGGGAGCGCGGCATTCTGGTTCACATGACCAAGGAATTGGCCACATTTGCGAACCGTCCCGAGTTGTTCACGACTCTTCAGGGGGCATTTGTGCAACGCCAACTCGACGCCATCCCTGAAATGGAGCGTGAGATCCATTCGCTCTTGCCGTCCAAGCGGAGCAGCGACAAGCACTACGCAGAGAAGCTCATCGCGGAGGTGTCCCAGATCCTTCGGTCCAATGGTTACGAACAGAGTTGGCAGGAATTCGTTGAACGGCTGAAGACTCGGCATCCGCGCAAGATGGACCGGATTCATCTTCCAACGTGACGTCGGATTGGAGGTCGCGGGATCTATCACAAAGATGCCAGCGTTCTCTAACGAGGCCCAGGAGTCCTAAATCGCCTTACGGTGGCGCTCGAGCAAGGCTTGCCAATGGTTGAGTGAGATCAGGGAACCTCGGTAGCACCACGTGACTCTTCATAGCGTAAGTTGGAAATAGCCACCTCCGAGAATGTTAAACTGGTGCGACCGAATCAAGGAGGCCCCAGAGGAATTTCCCCTGACACAGGGGGCGATTGCCCATACGGTGTCCACTAAGCATGGCATTGATCACCTGTCCTGAGTGCGACAAACAAGTATCCACGGAAGCGAATGCCTGTCCGGGTTGCGGCTATCCAGTGGCTCAAAGACTCGCCTCCGCCCCGACTTCACAGGCTCAGGCGACCGACAGGCTGAACGCGCAAGTTGTGATGCGCGAAGTCAGGCCCTCGTGGTGGAACTTCGGCTGGCACCTGGCGTTCTGTTGGCTGGTCATCCCGTTGCTCGTGGCGTTGTACAGGCGTCATTCCTACCTCATGCGGATCTACTCAGACCGTGTTTCGATCGAGGAAGGATTCTGGTCGAAGGAGACGAGTGAGTTTTTCATCAAAGACATTCGCTCCATTGACGTGAGGCAGGGGGTGTGGGGCCGGATGGTGGGCATCGGAGACGTGACCATCTCGACTGCGGCCACCGTGGACGCCGCCGAAACGGCCAGTGGGGTCGCAGATCCTAATGAAATCAAGGACATGCTGATCGCACAACGGCAGCAGACTGCCAGTTGAGAGGACACATCGGTTTATCGAACAATTCGAACGAGGCGATATTCATGCGGCTTTTCGGCACTCGTAGTTCAGAAGCATCAATCCTGCATTGCGCCACTTTCCAGACACTGAAATAGTGCGCCGAACTCAACAGATCATCCAACATCATGAGCAAACTTATTCTGGTCATCCTCGGCATCATCCTTCCGCCTTTGGCAGTTTTTCTTAAAACGAAATCCGCCAAGCACACCATTCTCAATATTATCTTGTGCCTGGTGTTTTGGATCCCGGGCGTTCTTCACGCCCTTTACCTGGTGTTTAGATAACACCCCGTAGTGTCCACAAATTCGGACGAGGCCATTTTCATGCGGCATCTCGGTAATAATAGCGAAGTAGTCCGCCGAGTCGCAGACGTGAACGAATAGTGCCGGTCTATGGAAAGTCAGGGAATTCAGGTCGGAGGATCTTGTTCCCGAGTCCTTGGTGGTTTTGCCAGGTGATAGTGCACATCGAACTGAACAACCTCCTCACGCTAGGACGTCGGCCCCAGTTGTTCCTGGAGAACCCGAACCTCCGTCTGCAGGTATTCGATGCCGGCTTGCTCCCGAAGGTTCATCCATCCGGCAAAGCAAACCAGCACAAACGAAAGAGGATTCATCGCAGGACTATCCCTTTATCGGGCGGACAAGACGCCCGCAATGGATCCTCCATTGCGTGTTTATAGCGAGCAGAACAACCGGATTCGCTATTGGCCTGCGCTGCGGAAGCTGGGGCGCGATCTGGCCCTGGCGCGACGCAAGCGCGGAATTTCCACACGCGACATGGCGGCGCGCCTGTTCGTTGGTCGCAACACCCTTTGGAGACTGGAGCGAGGTGACCCGACGGTGGCGCTTGGCACACTGGTCACGGCCGCGTTCGTTCTCAATTTGCATGATCATTTGGGTAATCTGGCCGCGCCTGCTACGGATGAATTGGCCCTCAGCTTGGATGAGCAGCGCCTGCCGAAGCGCATCCACCGGAAGAAATCATGAGCATTGAAGTCCATATTGATTGGCAGGGACAAAGCCATCTGGTTGGACGGCTCAATGCCGCCGAGCGCAGCGCTTCGTTGTCGTTCGAGCATGCCGCCGAATGGCTGCAACGCCCTGATGACTGAAGCCGCAAGGTTGGTTGGCGTTTAATTTCAACCGGTGACAGTCGGTTTGGAGATTCGTTTGAGTCGTGGTGTATTCAACAATACTTAGACTATTCCGCCCAAACCAGGCCGCGTTAACCAGACAACCAGGAGAGGTCCGCTAAAACGCCCGGTCCCATGCGTCGTCATCGAAGAAATCCCTGCGGCGCTTCAGCTTCAAGCTTCGGCAAACGCCGAGTGGGGCGAGAGTGTGATCGATGTGGCCGCCACCATCGCGCGCAAGTCTCCCGGCCAACGCGGATTTACTCGCGCCAATCTCTTCCGGATGAGGCAACTCTACGACCCCTATCAATAGGACAAGAAAGTGATGCGACAATTGCCCTGGACGCATCACTTAATCCTGCTCGGGCGAACGAGACACCGCGAGGAGCGCCAGTTCTACCCGCTAGCAGCCATACATGGCCGATGGTGAGGCAAATCCACCCAGAAGCGGTCGATGAGTTCAAAAGTGCCTACAGCCTAGAGTTTTTGAGTCTGCCGCAGGATCATTCCGAAGCGGATCTGCACGGTGCGCTCCTGCGCGACCTCGGGCGGTTCATTCACCCGGCAAAGCAAACCAGCAGAAACGACCGCGGATTCATTGGAAAATGATCCCTCTATCGGTCGGACACCACCAGCTTTGCTTTGGAAGCGACGAGCTCCAGACCTCTCACAAGACCCACAATGTCAATTGATTAGGTTCGTTCGAATTCTCGGACACTACGGGGCTCACTGGCGACGCCTAGGAACCTCGACAGCACCGACCGGGACTGGTAGTAGCATGGGTATCAGCGACGCAACTTCCAGCAAGGCACCGCAGGCCGGTCGGAAACCTGAATCTCCGACTGGGCGAAGATCTGCGGAGGGATACTTCAAACCACGGCACATTGCGGCCGTGTTGCTCATGACCTTTGGTGTCGTCATAGTCTCCGTCGTCGACACGCGGATGCCCACAGGTTTAGCCCCTTGGTTACTCTATATTCCTTTGGGCGTAGCCTGCCTGTGGCTCTCCGGACTGAGGTTTGCTTTGGTAGGGGCTTCGGTCTGCTCCATCCTCATTATTGTAGGCTTTCTCCTGTCCCCGCATGGCACAGCCATCGGAGTCGAGGTATTCAATCGCGCGCTCGGGCTTGTCGCTTTGTGGGCAGCCGTCTTGGGTGGCCGAGCCTATCTTCGGAGTCTGGCCGAAATCCGACAACAGCAGGAAGCGCTCAGCCACCTCAACGGCTCGCTGGAACAACGCGTGGCGGAGCGCACCGCGGAATTAACTGAGCAGCAACAGCGGCTTCAGGCAATAGTGGACACGGCTGTTGAAGGCATCATCACCATCAACGAGCGAGGCATCGTGGATTCGATGAACGCCGCCGCCGAGCGCATGTTTGACTACCGTGCCGACGAGGTCATCGGCCGCAACGTCAGTCTGCTCATGCCTTCGCCCTATCGCGAGCAACACGATGGCTACATCGCCCGTTATCGGGAGACCGGCTACGCGAAAATCATCGGCATCGGCCGCGAAGTCGCGGGCCAGCGCAAAGACGGCACGATGTTCCCAATCGACCTCGCCGTGAGCGAGGTCAAGCTGGGCGACCGGCGCATTTTCACCGGACTGTTGCGCGACCTGACAGAGCGCAAGCGGCTCGAAGCCGCCGTCACGTCCTCCGCCGAACAGGAGCGTGGCCGCATCGCGCGCGACCTCCATGACGGCTTGGGCCAGGAGCTGGGCGGAGCGCTCTTCCTAGGCAACCTGCTCCAGCGCGACCTCAAGGAACGCGGAGCGGCGGAGGCGGAACGGGCCGCGCAAATCCACACGCTTGTCGAGAAGGCCCTGGCGGACGCCCGCGAAATCTCATACGGCCTTTACCCGGTGCCCCCCGAGCCGGACGGCCTGATGACCGCGCTGCAAAACCTCGCCGACCGCGTCACGCGGGATTGCCGCATCGAGTGCATTTTCGACACGGATTCCGCCGTGTTGCTCGAAGACCAGACGACCGCCACGCACCTGTATCGCATTGCGCAGGAAGCGGTGAACAACGCGCTCAAACACAGCGGCACTTCGCGCATCGACATCCGCCTGGCCGCCACTGCGCGCAGCCTGGAGGTTTCCGTGCGTGACCACGGCACAGGATTGCCGCAGAATGCTCCTGTCAGCGGTGGGCTGGGACTGCAAACGATGAAACATCGCGCCCAGTTGATTGGCGGGCAATTGACGGCGCAGGGCGTTCCCGACGGTGGTGGTGTATTGGTATGCTGCTCGGTGGCGCGAGTCTGGCGGGGAACCACCGGAGCAGCGGCCACTCCCTCATCTCCGCCCGCCGAGGGAGGAGAGCGAGAAGAAAGGAAACCTTGAGTATGGCGTCAAAAAACAAACCGGTCACCGGACCCGTGGCGAAGAAAAAACTCCTCATCGTGGACGACCATCCCATGACGCGGTTGGGCCAGGTGGAAACGCTCAACCGCGAAACTGACTTCATGGTATGTGGTGAAACGGGCACGGCGCGCGAGGCGATGGAGGCGATTGTCCGCCTGAAGCCCGACCTGGTGGTGACGGACCTGACGTTGCCGGACAAGGATGGACTGGAGTTGCTCAAGGACATTCAGGCGCTGCATCCGGGCCTGCCGACGCTTGTAGTCTCGATGCACGACGAGATGTTCTACGCGCCGCGTGTGCTCCGCGCCGGCGGACGCGGGTACGTGATGAAAAGCGAAGGGCCGGAAAAAGTCGTTGGCGCCATCCGCGCCGTCTTGAGCGGACAGATTGCCCTCAGCGCGCCGATGTCGGCGCGCCTGCTCGAAACCTTCACTGGCCAATCAGGCAAGTCCGGCGGCACGCCCGAGAGCAAACTCACGGACCGTGAGCTGGAGGCGTTACGATTCTTTGGCGAAGGCTGGGCCACGGAGGAAATCGCGCAGAAAATGCACCTCAGCACGAAGACCGTGGACGTGCATCGAGGCAAAATCAAAGAGAAGCTCGGTTTCAATACCACGCCGGAATTACTCCGCTTTGCCATCCGCTGGGTGCAAGCGCAGGAGTGGCCCGCGCTCCCCGCGGCGGCGCCGGACGTTTCCTCGAAGCCCTCCTCACGCCGGTCGTGAGCCGATGTTCGGTTCCGTCGCGCCTAAGCATTTTGCTTATCCCCCCTTCCTGAATCGCCTGTCCGCCCCTCCCTGGCTGATTAGGTGCGCGTGTCCGTCTGCCCAATAGGCACGAACCGCAGCCGCGCCTTACTCTGCGGCCCATGACAGCAACAGTCGTTCAGCCGACGATTCTGAATTCAGAGCCTTTGAGGCGCGACACAGGACTGTCTTGTTCGGCGCATGAGGTGACGCGCATCGAAAAGGCCAAAAACCTCTTGCTCAATCCGCACTACCGCCTCGGCGAAATCGCCGAGCACCTCGGCTTTCGATCCATAACCCAATTCAACCGCTGCTTCGAACACATCGCCGGCCAGTCGCCGACGGCCTACCGGCAAATGCTGGGACAGCCAAACATCGACGCGCCAGGAACCAGACCGACGCCCATGAAAAGCAAAAGCGCACCTGAAAAGCTAAAAGTCCTGATTCTATATTCAGACCGCATCAGCGGCCATGAAGCCATGCGGACCTGCGACCACGCCCTCAAGCAACTCGACAAGGACCATTGGTTTGAATTCCGGCTCTGGCGGATGGACATGCTGGACCAGCGGGACATCCGCACTCACGCCAGCCGCGACGTGGCCGCAGCCGACATGATTGTCGTCACGGTGGACGATGAGCGCGCGTGTTCGGAAACGTTTCAACGCTGGGCCAGGAGTTGGCCGGCCCCTCAGCGGGGCGCGCGCCGCGCGTTGGTGGCATTTCAACCCGGCGGCGGCGCGGTGGCGTTGTCCGCGTCGGGTTGCGTGGATTTTCTACGCGAACTGGCCGCCCAACGAGGCATGGACCTGCTCAATAACCACCCGCCTGGTGCCTCCACCCCCCGCGCCATCCCCGCGCAATGGATGGAGAGATCGCAGGAGTCGTCAGACTCGATGTCCGCCGCGGAGCCTCGGGCTGAATTCGCCCGCGCCTCACTGGAGGAAACCACCCCCACCTATCGCCGCTGGGGCATCAACGAATGAGGCCATGCGAGGAGATGCGTCGCCTTGCTGCTGCGGCTTGGGACAGAGCATTGGGCAAATTGCCCGCGCCTCACTCATTGCCCGCACACTGGCTGCCCAGCTCGAAGCGCCATAATTTCACCTTGTCTTCCGCAGCAATCGACCGCCCGGTGAAAAAGAAGATTTTCGTTGTCGAAGACCATGCGGCTGTCCGGCAAGGCATCGTCGAAACCATCAACCGCGAAAACGATTTGGTGGTGTGCGGCGAGGCGGACGATGTGTCGTTTGCCCTTTCAGTCATCAGCACTGCCAGCGCCGACCTTGTGCTGATTGACATCGAGCTCAAATCCTCCAGCGGCCTTGAGTTGATCCGCGAACTACGGCTGCTCTTTCCCGCACTACCGCTCATCGCCATGACGATGTTCGACCCCGTCCGCTACGAAAACCAGGCTCGCGCCGCCGGCGCCAACAACTTCGTGGTCAAGCAGGAGGGAGCGGAGAAGATGCTGGCGGCAATTCGCCAGGCACTGCCCGGCGACCTGCAAGAAACCGACCGCGAATGATGGACAACCCGGAACAGCTTAAACCGAAAAACCAAAACGTAAGGCAAATTATGGCTAAGACAATCAAATCCAAAGGCAAACAAACGTTCTCCATCACGGCTCCGGCAGCGACGAGCGTGCAGCTCGCGGGAGACTTCACGCACTGGGAACAGAATCCGGTTCCTCTCAAAAAGGAAACCGGAGGTGTGTGGCGCGCGACGATCGAACTGGAACCGGGTGCGCATCATTACCGGTTCCTGGTGGACGGCCAGTGGCAGGACGACCCGGATTGCGCCCTCCGCGTGCCGAATCCCTACGGGAGTGCAGACATGGTGCGGCAGGTGGGTTGAGGTTTCGCCTGCCACGAACCACCAAAATTCCTGGAACCCATCCACGCCGCGCTGAGGATTCTGCGCAAGCGCAAGGGCTTGCCCACGGTCTCGATGGAAGCCAACACCGACCCTTCGGCTGAAGTCGGGCGCATCCAGCATCCAGAATACATCGCAGAGTGGCGCGAATTGCCTGACCAGATCGTTCTTAAGCGCGAAACTACACGGCTCATCGAGACGGTATTGACCCAACTCGCTGACAAACATCGCGTGGTGTTCGTGCTCCGCGATGTGGAAGGTATGTCCGTGAGGGAAACCGCGAATGCGATGCGCATCATCGAGGTCAACGTGAAGGTGCGCCTGCTGCGCGCCCGCCTGCAACTGCGCGAGCAGTTGACCCGGTCTTTCGATGGTGCGGCGATGCGCGTGCAACGCGCGTCACTACTACGAAGGCCGAACCGAACTCGAGCACTTTCCGCCTACGCCGGTTTCTCGGCTTTCAACGCTCCTTGAATCATCAGGAACTCACCGAGATTCTCCGCTGTGAGCAGACCCACAAGGCGGCCGTTGTGCACGACCGGCAGCGAGTGGCAGTTGCACTCCTGAAGCCGCGCGAGAATGCCCTCCGCCATGTCGAAAGGACTGGCCGTGTGGAACTCGCGCAGCATCACTTCGCCTACCAGCGCCGATTTTCCTGCTTCGTTGAGCGCGCGATGCAGCCGGTGGTGGAATTCGATGGGCAAGTCGTACCGCTGCCCCTCTTTGTAGAGCGTGATGGTCTTGCGGATGTTGTCAATGACCACCTGGCAGGGATTCACTCGGCCATGTACTTCTCGAATTCCTCGCAGATGCCGGGATCAATCGTCCCGTCCACGTATTCGTTCAACAGGGCCAACAGTTCTTCCCACTTCATAAAGGCGATGCGATCATGACTTTGAGCTGTCAAGGGAACAAAGGTTACGCTCAAACAGCGCATCGGGCATCGCTGGAAACGCCGGGTTCAATACATTGTTGGGTAAATTACCGCACGCGTCATGCAGGTTGGAGTCGTTTCAATGACGCGCCGGACGGCTCCGGCCTCGATGCGCGTTTTGCTGATTCATGAAAGGACTGGGCCGCCTGGGCAAAGAAAGTTACAAAGAAGGGCACCTCCGCGATCAAGGTCGCCTTACTCGTTCTTTTGCCAAACCGTCAAGACCACCACGGCGCCAAGATAAACGCCGTAAAAGACCAGCAGGATGGCTCCTTCGCGCCGCGTCACGCGCTTGCCTGTCTTCAGCATCCATAACATCAGGAGCATCGAGACCAGCATGGCGGGGAAGTTGAAGAGCTGCGTCAACCGATCCATCGTCACCTCGCGAATCGACGCCGCCGCGCCAATCACCACAGTCAGGTTGGCGATGTTCGCGCCGACTACGTTGCCGACGGCAATGTCGGAAACGTTCTTTCGGCTGGAGGTGATGGCAGTGACCAATTCCGGAAAGGAGGTGCCCACCGCCAGGACCGTCAAACCGACGATGATGGATGGCACGCCCAGCACATGAGCGATATTCACCGCAGAATCCACTAGCAGTTTGCTCCCGATAATCACGATGGCCGCGCCGATGAGAAACTGCACCGCAGTGCCCGGCTTGGTTTGAAACCAGGCCCAGCGCGTGGCCACGGCTTCCTTCGCGATGGCCGTGGCTTCGGCCACTTCACTCGGCTTCTTGTTGTGCCAGTCTTGCCAGAAGTCCCACGCGAAATAAGCCGCCCCACCAAGGAGCAACATCACGCCCTGCCAGCGCTGCAGCACGAGGTCGAGCGTCATCAGAAGCAACACCACACCAAAGAAAAACATGCCGATGAGGGGCGAACGGAGCGCCTGCGGATGGACGTCCACATGCTTGATGGCCGCAGTGACGCCGAGGACGAGGCCGATGTTGCAGATGCACGAGCCGACGGCGTTGCCCACGGCCAGACCCGACTCGCCCTTCAGCCCGGCCATAATGGAGACCACCATCTCTGGCGAAGTGGTGACGAGGCTGACCAGCGTGCCGCCGATGACGACGCGCGGCATCCGCAGCATCTCGGCGACGCGCACGGCCGCTGACACAAACAGTTCACCGCCCTTGAAAATCAGCACCAGGCCGGCGACGAGAAATGTTATGTCCAGCAACATGGGGGTAAGAGTGAACGGTTCAGCAAATCCTCGGCAACTGTTCGCCGCTCAGGAGGTCGAGCACGCGCGCAACGCCGAGGCGGTTTTTGAGTGTGACCAGGCCGGGTGTGCCGGCGCCCACGGTTCCGATGAACTTGGCGTCGGCTCCGAGCGCGTGGGCGTGCAGCAGATCGAGAGCGCGCGGGAGGTCACGCGGGGAGATGAAGGCCACGAAGCGGCCTTCGTTGGCCACGTAGAGCGGGTCGAGGCCAAGAATTTCGCATGCTCCGCGCACTTCCTCCCTCACGGGCAGGGCGCTTTCGTCGATGTCCACCTGCACGCGGGCGGCAACGGCGATTTCGTTCAGCGCACTGGCGAGTCCGCCGCGAGTCAGGTCGCGCAGGCAGTGGATTTCAACACCTGCGTCGAGCAGCGCCAGCACCGGCGCGGTCAGCGGCGCACAATCGCTCTCAATCGTGCTCTCAAACTGGAGACCTTCGCGCACGGACATGATGGCCATGCCGTGCCGGCCCACGTCGCCACTCAACAGCACCACGTCGCCGGGCACCACACGAGCCGGTGCAATCACGACGTTGTGTCCGACCACGCCCAGCCCCGCAGTGTTGATGAACAGTCCGTCGCCTTTGCCCTTGTCCACCACCTTGGTGTCGCCCGTGACGAGTTCGACTCCCGCAGCAGCGGCGGCTTGCCGCATGGACTGCACCACCCGCCAGAGCGTTTCCATGGGTAAACCCTCTTCGATGATGAACCCGGCGCTGAGCCACTTCGGTCGCGCCCCGCACATGACCAGGTCGTTGACCGTGCCGTTGACCGCCAGCGTGCCGATGTCGCCGCCGGGGAAGAAGAGCGGACGCACGACGTAGGAATCGGTCGTGAAGGCGAGGCGCTGACCGCGCACGTCAATCACCGCGCCGTCGTGACGTTGGTTGAGCAGCGGGTTGCCAAACGCGGGCAGGAACAGCTTCTCGATGAGCTGGTTCATGAGCCGTCCGCCGCCGCCGTGGGCGAGCAGGACGTTTGGGTGGTCGGCCAATGGCAGCGGACAACTGGTGCTGAATTCAGGTTTCATGGCGTCAAGATTGAGCGGCTTGCACACGACGGTAACGATGGTAAGCCGCGCACGCGCCTTCGCTCGACACCATCGTTGCGCCGAGCGGATGCTCCGGCGTGCAGCGTGTGCCAAAGGCCGGGCATTCGTGCGGTTTCCTGATGCCTTGCAGTATCAGGCCGCTGATACATTCGGACGATTCCTCAGCGCACACGTCCGCCACGCCAAACCGCTGCTCCGCGTCGAACCCCGCGTAGGCTGCGCTCAAGCTGAGGCCGCTCTGCGGAATCTCGCCGACGCCGCGCCACTTGCGGGGCACTACGCGGAAAACTTCGCGGATGAGTTGCTGCGCCGGAGTGTTGCCCTCGCGGCGAACCGCGCGGGTGTATTGGTTCTCCACTCCGGCGCGGCCCGTTTCGAGTTGTTCCACACACATCAGCACGCCTTGCAGAATGTCCAGCGGCTCAAAGCCCGTGACCACGATGGGCACGCGATACCGGCGCGAGATGGGTTCATATTCGGTGAAGCCCATCACCGCGCAAACGTGCCCGGCGGCGAGGAAGCCCTGCACGCGGTTGGCCGCCGACGCAAGAATCGCCTCCATCGCGGGCGGCACGAGCACATGCGAGACCAGCAGCGAGAAGTTCTTCAAACCGAACTCGCGCGCCTGCGCCACGGCCATCGCATTGGCCGGCGCGGTGGTCTCGAAACCGACGGCGAAGAACACGACCTCGCGCGCTGGATTCTCCCTCGCCAGCTTCACAGCACCGAGCGGCGAATAAACGATGCGCACGTCGCCGCCGCGGGCTTTCACGGATAGCAGGTCCGCTTGCGTGCCCGGCACACGCAGCATGTCGCCGAACGAGCAGAAGATGACTTCAGGCCGCGCCGCGATTTCGAGCGCCTTGTCAATCAGCTCGACCGGCGTGACGCACACCGGACAACCCGGCCCATGCACGAGTTCGAGGCCCCGCGGCAACAGTTCATCGAGGCCGAACTTCACGATGGCGTGCGTCTGCCCGCCGCAAACCTCCATGAGCGTCCATGGGCGCGTGACGGTACGGGCAGTGGCCACGGCGAACTGCCGAGCGCGCGCGGCGTCGCGATATTCGTCGAGGAATTTCATGGCGCCGATTTGCCGGTTGAATCGGGCTGCAGCTCGGCCAGTTCGCCCATCTGGCCCAGGTAATCGAAAACGCGCTGCGCCTCCGCTCCGTCCACGCGGCTGATGGCCACGCCGACATGCACGATGACGTAATCGCCAACCTCCGCCTCCGGAACGAAGGCGAGGTTCACTTCCTTCAGGATGCCGCCGAAGCTCACGCGACCGGCGCGCTGCAACGCTTCGTCACCAGCGATGCTCAAGACTTTTCCGGGGATGGCTAAACACATGATGATTTCTCCGAAGCCAATGCCCCCACTGCGGCCAACACTTGCCCCAGGGCAATGCCGCCGTCATTGGGCGGCACGCGCTGATGCCAGCAGGGCCGGAAGCCTTCCTCGGCCAGACGTTTCACCGCGCGCTCGGTAAGATGCTTGTTCTGAAAGCAGCCGCCGGTGAGCGCCACGCGCTCCTCGCCCACCACGCGAGCGACGGCCACGATGCCTTCGACGAGCGCGTGATGAAACTTCGCCGCGATGTTCGCCGTCGGTATCTGTTCATAAATGTCGTGCAGGAGGTCGTGCATCATGGGTATCCAGTCCAACACCCCGTTAGACAAAGTGAGTTCGTAGGCTTCGTCCGAAGGGCCGGCGCCGGCGGCGAACTCGACTTCCATCGCGGCCTGGCCCTCGAAACCGGCCATCTGACGCAACCCAAGCAGCGACGCGACGGCATCGAACAAGCGGCCCGCGCTGGAGGTCAGCGGCGCGTTCACGCCGCGTACCAGCATTTGGCGCAACGTCCGCAATTCGGTTTCGGAGAACGCGCCGAGCGTCGGGAGTCGTTTCCGCGTGAATGCGTCTTCGCCTAGACATTCGTAAAGCAAACCCAGCGCGGACCGGCACGGCTCGCGCATGGCCTGTTCCCCGCCCGGCAGACGGAACGGGCGCAAGTGTGCGACGCGCTCGAAACCATTGGCAATCACGCGCAGGAACTCGCCACCCCAAATCGTGCCGTCCAGCCCGTAGCCCGTGCCGTCCCAGCACACGCCGAGTACGGGTGGTTCGAGTTCGTTCTCGGCCATGCACGACAGCACATGCGCGTAATGATGCTGCACGGGAACGAAACGTGCGCCCGGCGCTTGAACCGTGCGCGCCATGGCGAACTGCGTCGAGAGATAATCCGGGTGCGCGTCGGCGGCGATGACTTCCGGGTGAGCCTCGTAGAGTCGCGGCAAGTCGGCCGCGACCCGCCCAAAGGCGGCCAGCGCGGGCGCGGTTTCCAGATCGCCGATGTGCTGGCTGATAAACACCTGTCTCCCGACAGCCAACGCGACGGTGTTCTTCAGGTGCGCCCCGACGGCGAGAGTCGTCGGCAACTCGGTCTGCACGCAGACCGGCAGCGGTGCGAATCGGCGCGCCCGCCGCAGCACCAATTCGCGCCCGGCCATGACACGCAGGATGGAGTCATCCACGTGCCGCACAATGGGGCGGTTGTGGACGAGGAAAACGTCGGCGATGGCGCCGAGACCTTCGAGGGCTTCGCGTTCGTCGGTGCAAATAGGTTCGTCGCTTAAGTTGCCGCTCGTAGCTACGACCGCGAAGCGCAGTTCGGCCAGCAGCAAATGATGCAGTGGCGTGTAAGGCAGCATCACGCCGAGACATGGATTACCCGGCGCGATTGCCCCTGAGAGTTGAGATTTCGGATTTGTAATTTGAGATTCGCGGCGACGGCGCAGCAGCACAATGGGCGCTTCCGGCGAGCGGAGCAGGCGTGCTTCGAGCGGCGACACTTCACATGACTCGCGCACCGACTCCAGCGACGGAAACATCAGCGCGAACGGCTTTTCCTCGCGATGCTTTCGCTCGCGCAGCCGCCGCACCGCGCGTTCATCGTGCGCGGAAACGATGAGGTGAAAACCACCCACCCCTTTCACGGCGACAATCATTCCCCGTAGAATCGCCTCGACGGCGGCCCGCAGGGCCGTGTCGTGAGCCTCAAAGCATCGGCCGTGCGCGTCCCAAAGTTCCAGATACGGGCCGCAGGCCGGGCAGGCGTTTGGTTGAGCGTGGAAGCGGCGGTCGCGCGGGTCGTCGTATTCGGCCTGACACCGCGCGCACATCGTGAACGATTTCATCGCCGTGTTCGCTCGGTCGTAGGGCAGCGATTTGATAATGCTGAAGCGCGGGCCGCAGTGCGTGCAGTTGGTGAACGGGTAGTGGTAACGGCGGTTTTTCGGGTTAAAAATTTCGCGGCGGCAGTCCGCGCACGTCGCGATGTCGGGCAACACGAGCGCGCTCTTCCCGCCGTCGCCGTCGCTGGCGCGAATCTCGAATGAGCCGAACCCCGCCGCATTGAGCCACGCCGCCTCCAGACTCTGAATCGAACTGTGCGGCGGCTTCTCCACTTCGAGGCGCAACAGGAATTCTTCCGCGCGCGCTCGCAGACCCTCCACTTCTACGGCCACGCCCTGCGGCGAATTGTTGACCCAACCCGCCAGCTTCAACTCCGTCGCCAGCCGATAGACGAAGGGCCGAAATCCCACGCCTTGCACCGCGCCGCGAATCGTCATGCGCAGGCGTACGGGCGCTTCGCTTGTCGTCGTCACGGGGTTGGCCGGGGTGCTGGTCATTCACTCCTCCACATCCACACTGTCGAGCAGGATGTCCTGCGCGTGCGGGTCGTTGGGGTCGGGATTAATCACGACCTCAAGCTCCGCCCCGTCGGCCACCGTGGCGACGGCGGCTTCCTCGAAGTGCTCGCGGAAATGTTCGGGCGAGATGTGGCAGAGCGCGCCAAGCACCACGCGCACGCTCGCCACTTTCTTCGCCTGGTGCTGCGCCGCAATGTCTTTAATTTTTCGCATGAGGTCGATGATCAGGGAGAATTCGTGCACGGGATTCCTTTCAATGGTTGAAGTTCGCGAGGATACTTTGGATCTCCTGACGGACGCGGCCCAGCAGTTCGTCCATCGCCGCGGCGACTTCGGGTGAAATCCTTTCTCCGTCGCTGAAGTCTCTGCCCTCAATGCCGTAGAGGATGAGCCGGGGTGGAAGCTGGTTCAGCGCGCGCGCAAGTTCCACTGCCTCTGCCACGCTGAAGGCGTGCGTTGAGTAATGGAAGAAGTTCGCTGGGATGCTCTGCGCCCGCGCGTCGAGCCGATGAATCGTCCCCGGCGCGTCCCCGGATTGGACGGCATCAACGAGTATCACCGAGTCGGCATACTTCCACGCCTCCATCAAGGTGACCCCTTCGCCGCTCTCCTCGCGCACGGTCACACCTGGCCACTCAGTCTGAGCCAGACGCCGCGCAACCACTCGGCCCACACCGTCGTCACCCCGGAAATCGTTCCCTAGCCCGAGGAGAAGGATGCCCGAGCTCGGTTGCGTGAACATGGATCTGCCGTCGAGAGTGAGTGTCATGATGGATATTGTCCTCTCGATTGTGCGACTAACCGGGCGCTCACCTCCTGCACCGAACCCTCCGCAGCTATCTCCACTAGTCGGTCAGACTTCCGATAGAAATCCAGGACCGGACCGATCATCCGATGAAACACGGCGACCCGTCGCCGTATCGTGTCCGGCTCGTCGTCTTCGCGTCGGAACAGTTCTCCGCCACACACATCGCACACACCGGGCCGGACTGGCGGTTGGGCGATTGCATGACAGGTCCACCCGCACACCCTGCACGTCAAGCGACCCGCGAGCCGACGCAGCATTTCATCATCTGAAATGACGAGATGGAGGATCTGGGCGACGACGCAACCGAGCGACGACACAATCGCATCCAAGGCCTCCGCCTGTGCCAGGGAGCGCGGATAGCCATCTAAAACGAAACCCTTGGCGGAAGAATAGCTGCCGAGCATCGGCCTTACCGCCTCGCTCGCCACTTCGTCAGGGACCAACTGTCCCCTAGCAATGAATTCCCTGGCGCCACGACCCAACGGCGTCGCGCGCCGGATGTGGTCGCGGAGATGCTGGCCCAACGACAGATGCTGGTAGCGGAGCGCCGCCGCCAATGCCTGCCCATGGGTGCCCTTGCCCGATCCCGGTCCGCCCAGCAGAACGATGACGCTCCTCGGCGTCGGCAGTGGATCCAGCCGATCCCGTCCTTCAGAGCGGAGAATCCCGGTCGAGGGCTCTGTGCGGGCAGGCAGTCCGGCCTTCATGCTCGCAGACTCTTCGCTCTCACGCTCGATGCTGAGCTTCAGAAAGTGCGTTGCGCAGGAGATGCACGGGTCGTAATTGCGGACGGCCTGCTCGCATTGCCAGGTGAGTTGGTCAGTCGGCAGGCTCGCGCGCGGCGGCACGAAACGGCGGAGGTCGTCCTCGATGGTCTTTTGGTTTTGCGACGTGGGCGGCACGATTTGGGCGTCCAGAATATGCCCCTGCTCGTCCAGGCGGTAGCGATGGTAGAGCAAACCCCGTGGGGCCTCGGTCGCGCTGTAGCCCGTGGCGGCACGGGGCGGGACCTCGACCGAGGGCGCGTCCGGCGGCTCGTAATTCTCGATGATCCGCAGGGCTTCGTCGCAGGCCCAGAGCACTTCGACGGAGCGAACGATGATGCTCCGAAAAGGATTGCGGCACACCGAATCGAGACCAGCTTCGCGCGCGGCGTTCTGTGCGAGCGGCGAGAGCCGGTCGAAGTTGAGGCTGTAACGCGCCATCGGACCCACGAAATAGGCGCCTCGTTCCTTGAGCACCGAGTGCAGCGCGTTGGAGTGTTCGACGTGTTCCTCGGTGAAGTGCTCGTCGTAGTCGCGGGCGGCGATGTCCAGGCCGCGATTCGACGCGATGTGGCCTTCGTTGAACGGGTATTCGTCGGGATGCCGGAGCGCGACGAACTCGTAGTCCTGCTCGAAGTCGGGGAAGCCGAATTGCGCCGTCCAGCGAACGGTCTCGAGCGCGGCGTCGCGCGCCCATTTGAGCCGCTCGGCCAGCGGCGCGAGATCATGTTTGGTAGGCACGCGATAGAAGCCGCCGACGCGGACGTTGACCGGATGCACTTCGCGCCCGCCGACCGTGGACACGATTTGGTTGCCCACTTTCTTCAACTGCAAGCCGCGCTGCACGATGGCCGCGTGGTCTTTGGCCATGTGGATGGCGCTCTCGTAGCCGAGGAAATCCGGCGCGTGCAGCATGTAGATGTGGAGCGTGTGGCTTTCGATCCATTCCCCGCAATAGATGAGGCGACGGAGCGCGCGCAACGGGCCGCCCAGCGTCACGCCACACGCATCTTCCATCGCATGAACCCCGCTCATTTGATAGGCGATGGGACAGATGCCGCAGATCCGCGCGGTGATGTCGGGCACTTCGCGGAAATCGCGTCCGCGCAGGAACGCCTCGAAGAACCGCGGCGGCTCAAAAATCTTGAGCTTCACGTCGGTCACGACCCCGCCCTTGATTTTAATGAGCAGCGCTCCTTCGCCCTCCACGCGGGCGAGGTAATCCACTTTGATGGTTCTAGTGTTCTTCATGCGCCTCGCTTTCTTTGCGGAAGGCTTCCGCGCCGGCGTTATAGGTGCGGAAGGCGCGCACCAGGTCCGGCTCTGTGACGTGCAAGATGTGGCCCATCCATGTCGCAAGCGAACCGGTGTTCGGTGTCTCCTTCGGGCCAAAGCAGCCGTAGCAACCGCGGTTGTAGGCCGGGCAGAGCGCACCGCAACCCGCGTGCGTCACGGGGCCGAGACACGGGGTACCATGCGCGACCATCACGCAGACGATGCCGCGCCGCTTGCACTCCATGCAGACACTGTGCGGCGGAGTGTTCGGTTTGCGCCCGGAGAGAAAGGCGCTGATAACCTCGATTAACTGGTGCTTGTTCACCGGGCAGCCGCGCAGCTCGAAATCGACGAACACATGGTCGGCAATGGGCGTGGACTTCGCCAGCGTGGAGATGTAGTCAGGCCGCGCATAGACGATGGCGGTGAATTCCTTCACGTCCTTGAAATTGCGCAACGCCTGGATGCCGCCCGCCGTGGCGCACGCGCCGATGGTGACGAGGTGCTTCGAGACCCGGCGAATCTGGTGAATGCGCTCGGCGTCATGCGGGGTGGTGATGGAGCCTTCAACGAGAGACAGGTCGTAGGGGCCTTTGACGACTTCGCGCGAGGCTTCAACGAAGTTCGCGATGTGAACCTGTCCGGCGAGCGCGAGCAGTTCGTCCTCGCAATCGAGCAGACTCAACTGGCAGCCGTCGCACGAGGCGAACTTCCACACGGCGAGTTTGGGCTTGGGCGGCGCTTTCATGCTGGTCGGCTCACAGTTCCCGGACATTTAGCAGCGGCTTGACGCGGTCGTAGCGGAACACCGGGCCGCCCTTGCAAACAAACTCAGGCCCATACTGGCAATGGCCACAGAAGCCAATGGCGCATTTCATGTTTCGCTCCAACGAGACGAAGATGCGCTCCGGCGGTACGCCGCGCTTCTGCAATTCGAGCGCCGTGAAGCGCATCATCACTTCCGGCCCGCACAGCATCGCCACGGAGTTCGATGGGTCAAACGGCGCGTGCGGGATGAGCGTGGTGACGACGCCGACATTGCCGCGCCACTGGCCGACGGCGCGGTCCACGGTGACGTGAACATGCAGATCGCGTCGCGCGCCCCACCGCCGCAGTTCCGGGCGGAACAACAGGTCCTGCGGCGTGCGCGTGCCGTAGAGCAGGACGACTTTGCCGAAGTCTCCCCGACGCGCGAGCAGGTGGTAAAGCGCCGGGCGCAGCGGGGCCAACCCGAGTCCGCCTGCCACGAGCACCACATCGCGCCCCACCGCTTCGGCAACCGGCCAGCCTGAACCATACGGCCCGCGCACGCCGAGCGCGTCGCCGGGCTGGAGCTTCCACATAGCGCGCGTGACGGTGCCCACCGCGCGCGTCGTGTGCGTGAGCGGCGACGGCTCGACCGGGTTGCCGCTGATGGAAATGGGCACTTCGCCGACGCCAAAGACATAGAGCATGTTGAACTGGCCTGGCGCGAACGCGAGCGACGGAGTGTCCGCCAGCGGAGCGAGCGCGAGCGTGAACGTATCCGCAGTTTCCTTGCGCACCTGCTCGACGCGCCAAGGCGCGGGCAGCATCGCCTCGGCGGCTCCAGGCAGGACGGGAGTCTGTTCAAGGGTGCGTTCCATACACATCGAGCAATTGCAGGCGCGTGGCCTGGAGGCGTTGCATCATGACCCGGGCGACACGCTTCATCAGGTCGTAGCCCAGCGCGGAGTTTCGCTCGCAGGCGATAAGCAACCGCGCGCCGTCGAAGCAGATTGCTGTGGTCGGTTCAAGCGCCCGCGCGCCGAAATGCCAGACGAACGGCGGGAACAGCCACGACCAGCCGAGCGCGTCGGCGGGGCCGAGCGTTTGAATAGCCACGGCCTCACGGCCCGGCGCGTGTGCGTCCAACACGACCTTGCCGGTTTCAAGGAGGAAGAAATCGCCTGCGCAATCGCCCTCGCGGAAGATCACATCGTCGGCAGCGAACTTCACTTCGCGCGCAGCCTTGACCACGAGTTCGAGGTGCTCCGGCTTCATCCCGTGGAAGAACGGGTGTTCGTTGATGAGTGCCCTGAAGACTTTCATAAGGGTGGTGGGTTAGATGATTTCCTTTTTTGGCGGAGGCACGCGGCGTTCGGATTGGCGGATGACGCGGACTTCCTCGGTGAGGTCAATGGCCACCGGGCACCAGGTGATGCAACGCCCGCAGCCCACGCAGCCCGACGTGCCGAACTGGTCAATCCACGTCGCCAGTTTGTGCGTGAGCCATTGGCGGTAACGCGATTTAACGGACGAACGCACCGAACCGCCCGCGATGTACGAGAAGCCGACGGTGAAACACGAATCCCACTTACGCCAACGCTCGGCGTGTTCGCCGGTCAGGTCGGTCACGTCCTCGACATTCGCGCAGAAACAGGTCGGGCAGGCCAGCGTGCAGTTCGCGCACGAGAGACAGCGGCCTGCCACGCGATCCCACTGCGGATGTTCGAGGCTGCGATAGAGCAGTTCCTTGATTCCCGTGGTGTCAAGAGTGCGGCCCATCTGGGCCGTGGCTCGGGCGGTCGCTTCGGCGGCGGCGGAGAGTTCTGCGGTTTCGGCAGGACGATGGGGCAATTCCGCCAGCACTTGCGCGCCCGCGTCGCTGCCGGACTCGACGACGAAATAGTGGCGCTGGCCGTCGAGAATCTCCGTGAGCGCGAGGTCGAAACCGCTCGTCGCCTTCGGGCCGGTTTTCATCGAGACACAGAAGCAAGTGCCGCCCGCCTGGCCGCAGTTGACCGCGATGATGAAGACGTTTTGCCGCCGTGCCTGATACACTGCGTCAACGAACTGCCCACCGAGGAAGACTTTGTCCTGAATGGCAATGGCGTGCAGTTCGCAGGAACGGACGCCAAGAAAGGCGAGTTTGGGAGCGACGATGTTCTCCGGCAGAACCTCGAATCCTTCCGCCGTCTTGCGGGCGCGGAAGAGCCGTTGCTCCGGTGGAAAGAGATACTTCTTCCACGAATGTGGCCCGACGACGTAGCCGAAGAGCGCGGCGTCATTTCGCTTCTTCAAACGATACTTGCCGCCGTCCTGCTCGTCCGTCCAGCCGAACGGGAGTTGGTCGGAGTCGGCCAGTGTATCATAGACAATCGCTCCATCCCGGACGGTCGGTCCCACGATCTGATAGCCCCTGGCGTGCAGCGCCTCGAACAAGCGCGATAGGTCAGCGCGGTCCAGCGTGGCGGTCGATTCGTTGAGGTCGGCGTTTGGCATCGTTTGGAGTTCAGTTAAGGCGGCGAACTTCAGGCGAATTCCTTCTCCCATTCGCGCACAACGAGCACCGGACACGGGGCGTGGCGCACCACGCGTTCGGCGGTGCTGCCCAGTTGCAAGCGTTGCAGTCCGGTGCGTCCGTGCGTGGCAATGATGATGAGGTCGATGCTTCGCTCCTTGGCGGCGTCACAGATTTGGTGAAACGGTTTGCCGAACAACACGACCCGCTCGGTGCGAACCGTGCGCGGCCAGGCCAGTGACTCGCACGTCCGCTCCAACTGGGCACGCGCCTGCTCGAAGCGCCACTGGTTGGAGTCAATCGCGTCCTTGAGGCCGAACACATAATCGCCGGGATACAACTCGACGACGTGGGTGAGGATGAGTTTGGAGCCGAACTGCTCAGCGAAACGAACGGCGTAGTGCAGCGCCTTGAGCGAACAGTCGGAAAAATCCACCGGCACAAGGACTCTGCCAATTTTCAGCAGCGAAGGCACCAGTTCGATGACGGGCGCGTTTGCCGCCGGCATGGGCGTGAGTGCTTTGGTGAGGGTCGCGGAGGGCTTGCGGCGGACGAGACGTTTGGGCTTCTTGATGGTTGCTTTCATAGTTTGGCAGGATGCGGGGTTTGCGGGCGCGCGGGCGAACGAGCATTCCTGACGCCCGGAGCCAGATACCTTTGCAGTCCCCCCAGGAATCGCGTCGGCTCGTCAGGCGAAAGGACGACGACGCGGTTTTCACTCGGCACAGAACTGCGCTCGCGCCGATGCTGATGACCTTGAGTGTCGTTCCCCACGACGCCCCGAACTCCACGTCTTGGTTCATGCCGTTGGCGCTCCTCACGTCATCGCCTCCGTCTTTGCCTGCGGGCTGGCGCAGTTCTCGATTACAGCGGCAGTTTGCCCGGCCACCAGCACTGACTCATCCACGGCGACAACCCACGCCTGAAGGCGGGAAGTATCGTCGGAGATGCGAGCGTCGGCGGCTAGCGTGGCGAGGTTTCGTGAGGCGTCCAGACGCAGGCCGAACCAAGGGAGGCGTTCGCAGATGCGAGCGCGGACTTCGGGACTGTTCTCGCCGATGCCGCCGCCGAAAACGACCGCTTGCGCTCCGCCCAGCGCGGCCAGGAACGCACCCACGTATTTGCTCACGCGGTAGCAGAACATTTCCACGGCCAGTGCCGCGCGAGTGTCGTTAGGCGCGGTGGTGAGCAACTCGCGCATATCGGCGGAACGGCCGGACACACCGAGCAGCCCACATTGGCGGTTGAGCATTTCCTCCAGCGCCGCCGACGAAAGGTTTTCGTCGCGCAGCAGCGTCATCAGCGCTCCGGGGTCAATATCCCCGGCACGCGTGGCCATCATCAATCCTTCGAGCGGGGTGAAACCCATCGATGTATCCACCGAACGCCCCTCGCGAATGGCCGTGACGGAGCAGCCGCCGCCCAGTTGCACCGTGATGAGATTGCCCTGCGAGGTTGGACTGCCCGTCAGTTCCGAGTAGCGGCGCAGCATGGATTCGTGCGCAAGGCCGTGAAAACCGTAGCGACGGATGCCATGACGTCGCGCGAGTTCGGCCGGCAGCGCGTAGGTGGCGGCGTGTTCGGGCAGTGTGCGGTGAAACGCGGTGTCGAACACCGCCACCATCGGCATGTCCGGACCAAAGACGCCGCGCGCCGCGCGAATGCCGGCCATCGCCGGCGGATTATGCAGCGGCGCGAGGACGTGCAATGACTCCAACTCGAACAGCGTCTCCGGCGTGAGCAGCTTGGGTGAATTAAACTTAGGGCCACCATGCACCACGCGGTGACCGACAGCCGAGATGTCCAGCGCGGTGTCATTCTCGCGGCGCAACCAGCCAAGGAACAGTTGAAGCGCGGCGGTGTGGTCGGGAACTGTTCTCGTCTCCTTCAGCGTCCGCCCAGTATCAGCAGAGAAGTGGAGGCCCGCAGCGGAGCCGAGCTGCTCGAACCGCGCTTGGGCAAGACGTTGTGTTTGACCGCCCGCCGGTGCGATTTCCAGCGCGTCCAGCTTGAGCGTCGCACTGCCACTGTTGATGACGAGGATGTTCATTTACCAGCCCGGCGCGCCTTCCAGCGCCAATTGAGGATTTCCGGCGGGTCAATGCTCATCGTGCGGACGTAAGTGTAATGCTCGGTGAGCTTGCTCTCGTATTTGCGGATCAATTCCTCGGCGAGGGCCGACATGCGCGGGTTGCGCGCGGCCAGCTTCTGCGCAGCTTGAATGACCAGATGCCAGCGGCTGGTCTTGTTGCGCACCTGCATGTCGAACGGAGTGGTGGTCGTACCTTCCTCCCGATAGCCGTTCACGTCGAAGCGTTCGTTTTCGGGCCGCTCCCACAGCAGTTGTTTGATGGCGGCGGTGTAGCCGTGGAAATTGAAGACAACGGGACAGCCCAGCGGAAACAATCGTTGGAAGCGGTATTCGTCCAGTCCGTGCGGATATTTCTGCGGAATGCCGATCACCTGAAGGTCAGTCACGTTGACGACCCGCACTCGCCAGGCCGGTGCTTCTTCGCCGAGGATTTGTGCCGCGGCCATCACTTCCACGGTGAGATTGTCGCCGCAACCGGCGAGCACGACTTCCGGCTCCTCCTCCCCGTGCGTGCTGGCCCACCGCCACGCCGACGCGCCGACGCGGCAGTGTTCGTCCGCCTCGGCGGGACTCAGCCATTGGGGCAGCGGATGCTTGGCGGCGATAATTAGGTTAATGTAACCCGTCGAGCACAGGCAGTGGCGGACGGTGCTGAGCAACGTGTTGGCGTCGGGCGGCAGATAGATGCGGTAGGTATGACCCTTCTTGGTGAGCAGATTGTTGATGAAGCCCGGTCCTTGGTGCGAATAACCGTTGTGTTCCTGCCGCCATGTCTCCGAGGTGAGCAGGTAATTGAGCGACGAAACGGGCACCCGCCACGGGACTTCGCCCGCGGCTTTCAGGAACTTCGCATACTGGTTCATCATCCCGTCCACGATGGAGATGAACGCCTCGTAGCAGGGGAACAATCCGTGCCGGCCCGTGAGGAGGTAGCCTTGCAGCCAGCCCTGACAATTGTGCTCGCTCAACACTTCGAGCACCGCCCCGGAAGGTGCGATATTCTCGGAGTGACGCGGCACGGGCCAGGTGAACTGGCGCTGCGTCGCCTGAAACACCGCGCCCAGCTTGTTCGATTCCAATTCGTCCGGGCAAACGATGCGGAAATGGCGGCGCGGTTCGCTCCGGCGGATGACTTCGGCGAGGTATTTGCCCAGCGTCTCCATACCACTCACGCGCACCTCGCCATGATCACGAGCGTCCACGGCGAAATCCTTCAGCGGCGGAAGGTCGAGCGGGCGCCGCAATTTGCCGCCGTTGGCATGCGGATTCATGGCCATGCGCCGGTCGCCCCTGGGGCAAAGCGCGAGGAGGTCCGCTTGCGGGCGGCCTTGTTCATCCCACAGTTCTTCGGGCCGATACGAGCGCAGCCAGCGTTCGATGACCTTGAGATGGGTGCGGTTGGTTTTACATTCCTTGGCGGGCACCTGATGGGCGCGGTAGGAACCTTCCACCGCTTTTCCGTCCACCGCGACGGGACCGGTCCAGCCTTTGGGCGTGCGCAGAATAATCATGGGCCAGCGCGGGCGTTCCACCGCACTGCCTTCGCGGCTAGATTTCTGCAAGGAACGAATCGCGGCGTAAGCCCAGTCGCACGCCGCCGCCATGTCACGATGGGCGTCGGCGTCGGTCGAGACGATGCGCGCCTGCCAGCCGTTGCCGGCAAACAACGCGAGCAACTCGTCCTCAGTCATCGAAACGAACAGCGTGGGGTTGGCTATTTTGAATCCGTTCAACAGAAGGATGGGCAGCACCGCGCCATCCGTGGCCGGATTCAGGAACTTTCCGCTGTGCCAGGCACCGGCTGTCGGGCCGGTCTCCGCTTCTCCATCACCGACGATGCACGCGGCGATGAGGTCGGGGTTGTCGAACACGGCACCAAACGCCGTCGCCAGCGCGTAACCCAACTCGCCGCCCTCGTGAATGACGCCGGGCAGTTCGGGATTGAGGTGACTGGCGAAACCACCGGGCCATGAGAACCGCTTGACGAAGCGCTCCAATCCCGCGCGGTCGAGCGTGAGATCGGGATACACTTCCCGCAGTGAACCTTCGAGATAAGCGTTGGCCAGATTGGCCGCCGCGCCGTGCCCTGGCCCGGTCAGTAGCAACACACTCGCATCCGTGTTGCGGATGAGCCGGTTCAGGTGTGTGTAGATGAAGTTGATACCCGGACAAGTGCCCCAATGCCCCAGCAACCGTTCGCGGATGTGTTTGTGTCGGAGCGGTTTTTCTAGCAGCGGATTCCCCTGCAAATAGACCTGCGCGGCGGCCAGGTAATTCACCGCGCGCAGGTAGCGGTCGAGAGCATCGTGCGAAGTCGGGGACGCTAGTGTTGATTTAGATTGGACGGGAAGCGCGTTCGAGGGCCGCCGATTTCTTTTCAGCGTCGGACTAAGTTCTGTCAGTGTTGTCATGGAATCGCTTGTTCTCATCGAGCATTAGTTCAATTTTCAAAGCAGCCAGGCTGCGAGCGTGAAGTAAAACAAGACGGTGAAAATGTCCGTCAATGCCAGCGTTACTGGCCCGGCCGCAATCTTCGGGTCGAGCTTGAGCGCGTGCAGAATGGCCGGGATGCTCAGTCCCAGCACACAGGCCGTGCCCAGTGAAAGCACAATGCCACCACCGATCACCAGCGCCGGCAGGGCCGCGCCGCGCCACAGCCAGGCAATTGCCGTCACCGCCGCGCCGCACGTCACTCCCAAGAGCAGTGCGGTTCCGACCTCTCGCTGGAACGCTCGCACATACCAGCGCCAGGTGGGCTGCATGAACCGCAGCGCGTGAATCGTGACGGACATCGACTGCATGCTGACGCTCTCACCCAAGCCCAGAACCAGCGTCAGAAAAAAGGCGAGCACCAGGCTCTTGGCCAGCGTCAACTCGAACGCGCCCGCCAGGAACGCGCAAATCGTGCCGCTGGCGATGGTGGCCAACAACCAAGGGAAGCGAAACCGAAACGCACGCCAGGGTGACGCATCACGCACCTGTGAAACGTGAAAGCCAATCGCCTCAAACACCTCGTCTATTCGCTCTTGCTCAGTAAAGTTGAAAACCTCCCGCGTGAACAAATCGACATTGACCACCCCGACGACATGGCGCTGTTCATCCACCACCGGAAAGGCCAAAAAGCGGTGCAGAACAAATAACTCGCACGCTTCCAGCAATGTCGCCGTCTGGGGGATGGCCAGCACCCGCGATACCATGATTTCCGGCAACCGTTGCTCCAATGATGCCGTGAGCAAGCGACGAGTCGGCACGACGCCAACCAGGCGCTGGTCTGCGTCCACCACATAGAAATAGACAATCTTCTCTCCGATACCTCGCTGGCGAATCGCATCCAACGCTCCTGCGACGGTCATCTCAACCCCCAATACAGCGAAGTCCTTGCGCGCATGGCGCAGGACCGGTTCGGTCAAATGGGGTGCGTCGTGCTTCATGCAATTGCTTGCTAAGACAAACGGTTGGACGATGGACGCACGCCTGAAGCCATCCGGTGTTCGTCCAGATTTTGAGCGGAGCTGCTGTTCGCTTTCATGAAATCGTTCCCGCTTTGCGAGCCCGGCGGCGGGCGAAGAATTTCCGAATCTCCTCGACCCACAGCACGAGGCTGGCAACCGCACCGATGAGGAAGAAGTCTGTCATCGGAATCGGCACGGTGTGGAAGATGCGGTTCATCGGCTCGGTGTAGATGACGAGGAAGTGCAGCACGTTGCCCAAGGCCAGGCCGCCGAGCAGCCAGTAATTTTTGAAAAGGCTGAAGTTCAGTGCCGACTTTAGTTCACTCCTGCAGTTGAGCACGTTGAACCACTGGCAGACCGCCAGCACGGTGAAGGTCTCGCTGCGCACCAACTCGAAGGGCGCGCCGGTCGAAGTCCGCCACACATAGTAGCCGAACGCTGACAGCGCCATGACTGGTGTCATGAGCGCAACGCGCTTGAGCATCGTGCGGTTGAGTAACGGCTCGTCTTGCCGAATGGGCGGACGCTTCATCTCGTCGCCCTCCGGCGGTTCCATAATGAGATTTACCGTCACTGTCCCTTCGGTGACGATGTTAATCCACAGAATCTGCACGGCCGCCAGTGGCAGCGGGTAGCCGAGAAACAGCGCGCTCAACAGAACGAGAACCTCCGCCATCGACGTGGCGAAGAGGTAGAGAATCACCTTCTTGAGATTGCGGTAAACAAGCCGACCTTCCTGGACAGCGTTGACGATGGTCGCGAAGTTGTCATCGGTGATGACAATCTTGGCCGCGCCCTTGGCAACCTCGGTGCCAGTGATGCCCATCGCCACGCCCACGTCGGCGCTGGCCAGGGCCGGCGCGTCGTTCACGCCGTCGCCGGTCATGGCCACGACTTTGTTCTGCGATTGGAAAGCTTCGACGATGCGAAGCTTCTGCGCAGGATGCACGCGGGCGAACACCGAAATGCGGTCCAGGCTTGTTCGCAAATCTTGCTCCGGCATCAGCTCCAACTCGCGACCGTCCACGGCCAGGTCCCCGTCGCGAGCAATCCCGAGTGTGCGGGCGATGGCCAGGCCGGTGATTTTGTGGTCGCCCGTGACCATCACGGGCCGGATGCCGGCGTCGCGGCACTCGGCCACGGCGGCTTTTACTTCGTCGCGCGGCGGGTCCATCTGCCCGATGAGACCGAGAAAAGTGGCTCGGCCCTTGAAAGGCGCGAAACCCACGCCTTCCTCCAACCCCCAATCATCCACTTCGGCCACGGCCAGCAGGCGCAAGGCGCGGGCGCCCATCGCGCTGGAGGCGGCTTCCACATCGCGACGAAACGATTCGTCCACCGGTTCACGCTGGTCGTTTTGGCGCGCGGTGGAACAGAGGTCGAGCACCACTTCGGGCGCACCCTTGATGAAGACGCGACCACGCGGGCCGTGGCCGTGTTGGGTGGCCATCATCTTGGCAGCGGAATTGAAGGGAATTTCAGCGCGACGCGGCATCTGCTGGCGGAGCAGATCGAGCTCCACGCAGCCCTTGATGGCTAGCGTGAGCAACGCGGCTTCCGTGGGGTCGCCCAACGCGCGCCAGCGCGGGTCGCCATCGTCGGGTCGAACGAGCTGGGCGTCGTTGCACAAGGCGACGGCCTCCAGCAGAGCGCGCAGGGCCGCGTCGTCTTTGCAGGTGGTTTCATTTCCTGCGTCGAGCAGCTTGCCTTCGGGCGAGTAACCCGCGCCGGTTATTTCGATTTGCCGAGCACCCGGCAGCCAGAGCGTGGTGACCGTCATTTCGTTCTTCGTCAACGTGCCGGTCTTGTCGCTGCAGATCACACTGGTGGACCCGAGCGTTTCGACGGCGGCCAGACGACGGACAATCGCGCCACGTTTCGCCATGCGCTGCATCCCGACGGCCAGCGCAATCGTCATCGCCACCGGCAAACCCTCCGGCACCATGGAAACCATCTGGCTAATGGCGACCATGAGTATTTCCCCGAAGGGCAGACCGCGCAGCAGTCCAAACGCGATAATGATCGCAAAGAGGCCGCTGGCTGCGCCCACCAGGTAACGCCCAAACTGGTAGATACGCAGTTCCAGCGGGGTCCTTGGGTCCGCAGCGCCTGCGGTGAGTCTCGCAATCTTGCCTACTTCCGTCGCGAGGCCGGTCGCCACCACCACGGCCTTGCCGCGACCAGCGGCGATATGCGTGCCGGAATAGACCATGTTGCGGCGGTCGGCGAGGGACGTGTCTTCAGACAGAGGCTCGGGGTGCTTGGCGACCGGCAGCGACTCACCGGTGAGCGCTGCTTCGGCGGATTCCAGCGCCGCGGCTTCGAGCAGGCGCGCGTCCGCGCCCACGGCATCACCCGCCGAGAGGAGCACAAGGTCCCCAGGCACGAGGGTATGCGCTTCGATGGTTTCCTCATCGCCGCCGCGCAGCACGCGAACCTTCAGCGCGGACAAGCGACGCAATGCTTCCATCGACCGTTCGGCGCGGCCCTCCTGGACGGTGCCGATAACCGCGTTGATGATGACGACAATGAGGATAACGACGGAGTCGTTGCGATGGCCCATCGCGAAGGCGATGACCGCCGCGACGAATAGGATGTAGATAAGGGGGCTGGCGAACTGCCGGAGGAAGACGCTCAGCAGCGAGCGATGTTTCGCTTCAGGCAGAGCGTTTGGCCCATGCTCGGCGAGCCGGCGGGTGGCTTCCTCGCGGCCGAGACCGAGGTCTGCGTCAGTCTGAACAAGCTGAAGCACTTCCGGCGCGGCCAGCGCGTGCCAGTGACTGGGTCCGACCGTTGTCTCAGGTTCCTTCGTCATACCTTGATTCCGTTCAGGAGGCGTGCAGGATACACTCACCCTCAACGCCAGCGCGATGCGCCGACGACGTCCTTCGACCGCCGTTGAAGCATGTGCTTATATTGCTTGTGGAAACCAGGAGTGGCTTCGGGTTTCGCCATTCGATAGCGCAGCACATGCAGCGTCGCGTTCTGCCTCCTGGCCATGCGAGCCGCTTGTTGCAGGGCGGCTTTCGCGCACTCGGAAAATTCCACTCCGACCAGAGCTAAACTGGAACGATCCATCGCGCTTCAGTGTTGTTGGCTCATTTATTCCACCGGCGGGCGAACGACGAGTAACGGACGTTCGCTGTTTGTCATCACTTTCTGGGCAACCGAGCCCATCAGCGCCTTCGACAATCCAGACCCGCCGTGCGTGCCCAGGCAGATGATGTCCACTCCGAACCGTTCCGCCACCTGACCAATCGCCTCAGCAACATCACGGTGTTCGACCACCTCCACCTCTGTGATGACGCCTCGCAGTGCGGCCTCCGCCGGTATCAACGCGCGCAGCTTCCCGATCGCCGCCTGGATGTGTTTGGCATGTTGCCCTTCGAAGCGACGGTCTGAAGGGCCTTGCAAATACTCGCCCCCGGGTAGTTGCTGGGGATGCGCCACATGCACTAGGTAAACAGTGCCCCCGCCACGCACTAGGGAATAGGCGTGGGGAATCGCGTGGTTGGCCAGCTCCGAAAAATCCGTCGTTACGAGAACCCGCCGCACCGCTGGGGCCATGTCGGCTCCGCGTTTCTCAAGGGTGGAGAGCGGAACCACCGCCACGCTCATCGTCGCGCTGTGGAGCAATCCGCGCGACACCGAAGTGTGCCACAGCCTCTCGAAGCCGCGATATTGGTGTGAGCCGACCGCGATGACGTCGGACCCTTCCTCCTTGGCCATCTCAGCCAGCCGCGCATCGGGACGCCCCCAATTGGCCTCCACCCGCAACCGAAAGGGCATGTCACCCAGCAACTCGACCGCTCGCGTTCGCACATCTCGTTCCAATACAGCCTGCACATCGGGCAGATTGCCCACCAAGGGCAACGATCCAGAGCCACCAAGGCGCGTCCGTTGTTCCGGCGGCCAGTCCACGTAACCCACCACCACATCGCACGGGCCGATAGCTTGCAACTCCTTGACCCAGCGCATAGCGGCCTCGGATGTGACCGTGAAGTTGAACGCGACAAACACTTTCAACTGTCGTTGACCTCGCGTCCACGCTTCAAACGGAGCGGGGTCACGCACCACCAGCGTTGGTACAGTCGCCCGCTCAGCCGTCCGCTCCGAAACGCTGCCCAGCAGCCAACGTTCAGAACGCCGCTTACCCAGCGACGACACGACAATCAGCCGGCAAGATCCGAGCTGAGAGCGCTTGACCAACTCCTCATCGGCGTTGCCGTTAAGGAGCGTCTCATGGACCAACGCGCCTGACCGTCGCAGGCGCTCCGCCTCCTCACGCAACTTTCTGCGCAGCGGCGGATACGCCGGAATCACGCTCACGTGAACCAGATCGAGAGACCCGTCCAAGCGTTGCGCCAAGGCGGCGGCGACGTTCGCCGCCGCCTTGGCAGTGGAGGAAAAATCGGTACCAACAAGCAGCACCGGAGCTCTCGTCCCCGATTGTTTGGCTTTCGATGATTTGGTTTTGGTAGTCATGGCTTATGTAGGTGTTCAGTCGGTACCGGGTGATTTCAACACTCACGTTTAGGCATAGCTGGGAGAAGACGGCCATCGGCGAAATCAAGCTCGCACTCGCGCACAACCAGCACCGGACACGGCGCATGACGCACGACCCGCTCGGCGGTGCGCCCGGGGAGCAAAGGCTTTAGACCGGTGCGGCCGTGGGTCGAGATGATGATAGGATCGACACCGTACTCTTGGGGGCGGTGGTTATTTCGTGCCACGGCACGCCCACGCGCTCGCTGGCCTGGCAGAGACGCTTCGCGCCGAGTTACTGCTGGCACAGTTCTGCAAGTTTCTCCAAAGCGCTTCTCATCGCCGTCTACCCGGCGCTCTCTACTTCCGGCGACACGTAGCTGAGCTCCGTCGGCAATGCGCACCGTAAACCCGCTTGGGGGCGTGAACTCGATGAGAACGAGTTGCTGTTTCGACATTCTGGTCTCGCTTCGGCTCACGGATGTGAATTGCACTGACCTGGTTTTCATAGCGTCACTTCGGCTTTCGCGTGGTTCGACTCGATAGTGCAACAGCGACCGCACTTGGAGGACTCCCTGAATCTTGGTCACTCCTCGACATCTTTTGCTCGGCCCGGCTTGACTTGTCCCCGTCACCCCTCAGTCGTCCTGAAGCGGTTGGCAATCTCGGAGCCGCCTCAGGTTCTCAACTATCCAGGCCACTGAGGCGCACGCTCACTTCACCCGTCCGGACCCTGTCCCGCGTCCCCGCCTGCTTCCTGTATCGAGTCGGGTCACCCATCGCATCTCCAAGTTAGCGGGACCATGAACATTCGACCATTACAAGTAGTGTAGCCAACACTTCCATAAAATGGAATTGTTGATCTGACGCCAACTCTACGCGTGACGGTAGGAGTTGTCGGCCTGCCCTTTCAGCGAAAAAGAGACTTCTGTGCCTGCTCCGTCATCAAAATCACCGCCGGATGCGTGAGCCGCCGTTCGGCGGTGATGGCGTAGAACTGGTCAGTACATTTTTCCGTCGCGCCGATGACCCTGAACTTGTATCGCTCCACGGCTTCGTCTGCCACGACGGAGGCCACCGGGATGAATCCTCCCCCTCCCCTGGCCACCGACTTCATCAGCGAACCATCCTCAAACTCCGCCACAATGCGCGGGCGGATGTCGAGGGACTGGAACCATTTCTCCAATGACCGTCGGAGACTGGTATTCTGCGTCGGCAACAGCGCCGGAGCGCCGTTCAGAGATTTCGGAAAACCCTTCTGCAGTCGCTTCGCCAGCTCCGGCATCGCACAAAACGTCACGCCGCATGAACCCAGGAGGTGATTGAAGGTCTTGAACGGCAGCCCCGTCGAGGCAGGTTCATCGGACAGCACAATGTCGAGCCGCACCGCGGCCAGTTGCGAGAGCAAGTCCTCCACCTTGCCCTCGCGACACACCACATGCACCGGGATGGGCAGGTTGAACACCGGTTTGAGAATGGCGCTGGCCACCTGCTTCGGAACGGAATCGGCAACGCCCACGTTCAGCTTCAATGCGCGCTGGGCGGTGCCTTGCTTCACCGCGTTTAACAACTCGCTGCCGAGGGAAAAAATCTCCTCCGCATAACCGAAGACCAACTGCCCCGTCTCCGTCATCACCAGGTTACGTCCACTGCGCCGAAAAAGTTTTTCGCCCAACGCCTCCTCCAGAGATTTTAACTGTGCGCAGATGGAAGGCTGCGAGACGCGTAGCTTCTCGGACGCCATGAGGATGCTGCCTTCCCGGGCGACCTTCCAAAAATAGAGCAGGTGATGGTAGTTCAGCCATTCCATAGGCTTTGAGCCTATTCCAGTTTTCCTAAGAGTAAATTCGGAAATCAGTATTGGTCGAATTCCGCAGGTCCCTCCACGTTTTATCAAGAAACAAACCGTGACTCATAAAAATGAAAACTCAAATCACTTTGAAATCGTTTACCACCTTGTCCTTCGAACACATCGCGGCGACATCTCACCCGCATCCGGGACCGGAGCCTCCGCCGGACCTCAGCCTGCATTGCTCCGTCCGAGCCGGCAGCCTCGCGTTTGTGGATTCCTCAACTGCCGCGCGCGCCGAAACGACGAGGAACTTTCCGATCGCCAGTGAAAAGACCACGCGACTCGTCCGGCTGGGCCGTTGGCTGCTGGTCAGCCCGCCCCAACCTTGCCCAGGCTCAGATTGATTATGGTCAAGCGTATGAAAGGAAACGAAGCCATGAAAACCATCCTAAATGAACGGCTACTTTCCAACTCTTTTACTTTCGACCGCCCGACTACGCCACACGACTCGCGCGGGTTCGATGACCCCAGCAGCACTGAAGACACGCGCCTACAACTGCGTCGCATCCTCGTGCCGGTTGACTTCACGTCGGCGTCGCTGTCGGCGTTGCGCTACGCCACGCGGCTGGCGCGCCAGTTCGGCAGCCAAATTTACCTGCTGCATGTGCTGGAGCGGGGGATGTTCCTGAACGACCTCGACAGCCGACTCATTACGAAACCGGCTGACGAAGTCGCCTCCGACTCGGTGGAACAGTTGAGTCAGTTGGCGCGGCGCGAATTGCCCGCAGACCTGCCGGTCAAGCCGCTCGGGCGCTCGGGCAAACCGGGCCCTGAGATCGTTCACGCCGCCGAGACGCTGGACATCGACCTGATCCTTCTCGCTGCTCACAACCATAGCGCCCTCCGTCGCGCGCTGTTGGGGAGCACCGCCGACTACGTGGCCCGGCACGCAGCCTGCCCAGTCTTTCTCGCCCGGCCGGGCGACGACGACGACGAACTGGACCCCGTGCTGTGGCGAGACACCGAGTCAGACCACGAACCCTCACCAACCAACAGCCCTTTTGAGCGACCGGGCAACCAGTGAACAACGCACAACCGGAAAAAAACCCATGAAAAAAACTGCCTTGCTTGTCACTGAGAGCATTCAAACCCTCGAAAGCCTGGGAGCGCCTTTGCAACTGGCCAACTACGAAGTCCTCCTCGCCCGCAACGCTCGCGAAGCGTCCAACCAGTTTTCCGCGGCCCATATCGACCTCACGCTGGTGGACCTGGACTGGCCCACGGCCAATGGCTGGGACGCCCTCAAGTTGCTGCATGAGGTAATCGGCGGGCGGCCCTATCTGCCCGTCATTCTTATCACGAGTCGCTCGGGTCTGGGTGATGAGGCACAAGCCTATGGCGCACGCGCGCTGGCCGAGAAGCCTCTGGATGTGCCGGCTCTGCTCGCGACAGCCGAAGAACTGCTGGCGGAATCGCAGGCTGAAGGACAGAGCCGAGCCTGCAACCAACGCGCCGATTTCCGGCACCCGCTACCGGAACTACCTGAATTCCGCGAATTGATTCGCCGACGGGCCACGCCCCCTTACGTCAACCCACCCCCAACTTCGCGCTGGGGCTTGAACGAATGAGCCGGAAACCCACCGGAGACAAACCAATGAAAGCTCTCGCTCCACGCTCCACGCGGCCGGTCGAATTTGCACCAGCCCTGACCGGCGAACAGGATGAATCCATTCGCACACTGCCGGGTAGGCCGGAAGATCAAGTCCATTCACGTCTTCCTGGCCCGGCTCTCAAGCTGGGGAAAATTCTCGTGCCGACCGATTTTTCAAATGCTTCGGTCGCCACTTTGAAATGCGCCATCGCACTGGCCAACTACTTCACCGCCGAAATCTCACTGCTTCATGTGGCAGAATTCGACGCACTCGCCCGCGGCTTTGACAGCACCGCCGTCCTTCCCTCGCACGAGGATTCCGTCGAGCACGCCGCCCGCAGACTCGAACGCATCAGCCGGCGGTTTGTTCCAACGCCGCATCGTGGAGAAACCTTGGTTCGGTCCGGGGAACCCGTTCGCCAAGTGATGGAAACGGCCCGGTGGCTCGGCATCAACCTCATCGTCTTGTCCACCCAGGGCCCCAGCAGCATCCAGCAGATGCTCAAGCCCAGCATCGCCGAGCGGGTCGTGCGCGGCGCCCCCTGTCCCGTGCTCACCGTGCGGCAGGAGTTCCTGCTCAACGGCAACCCATCACTGGCGTCAGCGCCAGCGAGTTGGAGAAACATTCTTGTCCCCGTGGACTTCACGCAGTCGTCCCGGAATGCCCTGCGATACGCTGTCACCCTTGCCTTGCCCGCGCGGTCGAAACTCACACTCTTTCACCTCGCCGCCGTTCATGTCGTGTGCGTCGCGCCGGAGATGGTCGAGATACCTCCCGATCACGAGGCGCTGCGGTGCGAAGCGGAAACGCAACTGGCCGAGTGGGCTGTGGCGGACGTTCCCAAGACTCTCGCGGTGGACACCGTGGTGCAAGTGGGCGCGCCGGCCGGGCCGTTCGTCGCCACGGCCGCCGAACGCTTCACCGCCGTCCTCATCGTGCAGGGCACGCATCACCACACTTGGTGGGAGCGGCTGGCCAGCGACCACACCGCCGAACGCATCGTGCGCACCGGGCCGTGTCCCGTCTTGAGTATCCCGGAGTAATTCTTGCCATGAGCAATCTCATCACCCTCCTGCTGAAGTTCGACCTCTCGCGGCTCGTCAGACTCGTGCTGACGAAGATGGGTTTCGTCCAGCGCGGCCCCGAATTCAGCAACGGTCATCCGAGTGCTGAACGCGGCGGCCTGGACGTGTGTGGCCGCTTTCATTTCGTGGGTGTTTTATTTCGTGTGGCATCTGCTGCCACTGCTGACCGGACGGGATCGCCGATGAAACCGCTTCCTACAAATTGGCGGCCCCACGCCATTTCCCATTCGCCCAGGAGAGATGGGCGCCCTTGGCCGACGCGCCGGCCGTTTTCTGAGTCGTGGGCAGACTCACGGCACCGCGCTCTGTCCCTCTCTACGCTTTGATTCACCACAACTAAAAGCAAGATCACACCTATGAACATCAAATTCCGAGTTCGCGGCCTCAACGCGCATGCCAATCTGCGCCGCTGGCTGGAGCAACAACTGGAGCGGTTGCAGAGCCTCATCCCCGTCACCTCCGCTGAAGTGGTGCTGGATCACCAGCGGGACGCTGCGCCCGCGTTCGGTGCGCATGTGCATCTGGCCGTGCCCGGACCGGACATCCATGCGACGGCGCACGGCCACACGATGCAAGCCGCGTGGCTCAAGGTCTTCAAGAACCTCAAAGGGCAAATTGAGCGGCGCAAAACCAAACAGGTCACGCGCGCGAAGACCAACCGGCAACACCCCGCACTGACCAGCCGGTGGTCGGGCGTATCAGCCACGTCCCGCGCTTGAAAAACATGCCGACGAGCTCCGACAACAAGCCGAGCATCCTGCTCATGGCACGCGGCCGCGCTGCCGGCCAATCCCTGCGCCGCGTGCTGAAGCAGGGCGGTTACGTCGTGCTGCCGGCGCGCGACTGCCGTGAGGCTGTCGCGTTGTTCCCCGCCAACCCAATCGACCTGCGCGCGCCCATTCTCCACGGCCTCGCCACGTTCAAACTTCTCCATGCCTGTAATTCGCGCGTGCCGTTCGTGGTCACGGTCACGCCGCCGGTAGACCTGACGCCGTTCGACCGCAACTCCTGCCGCACCATTCTGGAACGGCCCTTCCACACCGCAACCTTGCTCGGTGGCCTGCGTGACATTCCCCGGCAACCCGCACCAAGGCAGACATGACTCGTCCAGTCGCAGACTTGCCCACACACCACCGCGCCCCACCGTCGCCAAACCGCCATTGCCCCATGAAACGAATCCTCATTGCCTACGACAATTCCGGCTGCGCCGATGCTGCCATCGACGAACTCTCCCTCGCCGGGCTGCCGCCTAAACTCGACGCCACCGTCATCACCGTCGCCGAAGTCTGGCTGCCACTCGAAGCCGGGCACCACGACGCTAAATCGCACGACCGTTTACCGCTGGCGTTGCGCCGCGCCCGCGAAGCGGCGTGGCAGGCCGTCGAGACCGATTGCCGCGCCCAGGCCGAGCGCGCGGCGACGCGACTTCGTGCGCTGTTCCCCAAATGGAGCGTGACGGCGCTGGCCGTGGGCGATTCCCCCGCGAGGGGCATTCTGAAAAGGGCCGACGAGTGGAAGGCCGACCTGATTGTCGTCGGCTCGCATGGCCGTTCGGTGATGGAACGATTCTTCCTCGGCAGCGTCTCGCACAAGGTCGCCAACGAGGCGCGCTGCTCGGTGCGCATCGCGCGGCCACCCCGCCTCTCGACGCACCCGCATCCACGCATCATCGTGGCCGTGGACGGTTCGCGCGATTCGGAGGCAGCAGTCAACGCCGTTACGGCCCGTCGCTGGCCGCCGCACACACAGTTCCAACTCGTCACTGCAATTGATTCGCGCCTCAAGACGGCGGCAGCGTTGCCCACGCATTGGGCCAAGGACTGGATTCAGCAGCACGACGCCGATGGCGGTGAGTGGGTCTGCCGCGCCGTTGAAAACCTCGCGACGCTGATGCGCAAAGCCAAACTCGACCTCGAAACGCACATCTTCGACGGCGACCCGAAACAGTTGCTGCTCCAACACGCCGAGGATTGGAAGGCCGACTGCATTTTCCTCGGCGCGCACGGACTGGAGCACGGCGAACACCGCACGCTCGGCAGCCTCGCCTCCGCCGTGGCTACGCGGGCGCACTGCTCGGTGGAAATCGTGAGGATTCCGGTGTAGCAACCCCGTAGGTTCCACAAACTCGAACGAGCCTATTTTCATGCGGCTTGTCGGTAGTAGTAGTTCAAGAGCCCGCCGAGCCTTTTGCGACGATGCAGCGATCCTTCCGCTGGGAACTGCGCGAACTCAGGTCGGATGATTTTGTTCTCGAGCCCCTGGTGGTTTCTTTCCTGGTGATAGTGTTCAACGAACTGAGAAACTGCTTCTCGCAAGGACGACTCGCCAAACAGGATAATGTTGTCCAAACACGACTCCTTGATCGTACGCACGAAACGCTCCGCATAAGCATTCAAGTTGGGTGACCGCACGGGGAGGCTCAGGGACTCTACTCCAGCGGTCTTCAAGGTCTCTCGGAACTGATCAGTTAAGAGATAGGAGCCACAACATGGTCGAGGAGTCCCTTCGTGTCAGTAGAGGAACATCCAAGGATCTTGCTGAGGCCATTGAAATCGCCCGCTGCTCGAAGCACGGCAGCGCAGCGGGTGATTTGAATTCCTGAGAGACGGACTCTGGAAAGATTTTCAGCAACAGACTTCTCGGTGAGAGCGGATGAACCAGTGAACACTGCTATGCCTACACCAAGACCGCAGCAAAGGACAAAGGTGAAACCGCCAGCCAGGCCACGGCCGACGACGCCTGCTTTAACGATTCAGGAGACCTCTGCAGGTTTCGGGAGTTCAGCGTAGCCCGCCTTCGCCAGTGGCTATGGCGCGGCAAATTTTCGCGTAGCGAAAATTTGGAGGCGAGGGTCGGAATCGTCCGCCTACGACCTTCGAACCAGGTCACAATGCCTCATTTTCCTCAGCAAATCAAGCTAACTCATCTGAACTCAACCTAACCCAACTGAACCGTTTGGTGCCCGTTTTGGTGCCCGTAAATTGAGTCTTTAGAAATCTAGGGACAACGCCTTCACTCGAAGCGCCGGGAGTAAGGAGGCAAGAGAAGCACACGGTCCTTCGGCGCTGGGGATCCTTAAAGGGAGGACGTTTGCCCAATTGCTCCCGGAGAATTCGTAACTCTTCCTGCAGGTATTCGATGGCGGCTTGCTGTCGGCGGTGGCGGTTCATCCACCCAGCAAAGTAAAACAGCAGAAACGACAACGGATTCATCGCAATACTATCCCTCTATCCGCCGAGAGCGACAAGCTCATGCCCTCTCCCAAAACCCACAATATCAACGAATTCGGTTCGATCGACTTTTAGGACACTACGAGGTTTCTTCGGACGTCCGAGGGCTAAATGCCCATCCCGGCAGGCACTCGAACAAGATTTGCGGCTAAGGGGACGCTGAATGCCGTTTTCACCCCACTACAGAGGAGTAGAATGAACTCTATCTCACATGCATTAGCTGGAAAGGCGTTCCTAAGCTTCTCCTGTGCGGAGTGGTTGCCCCTGATTCTGCTGCGACTTCGGTCTTGCCGTTCGATACTTGGATGTCAGTCTATTTCCTTCCACGTGTCCGCACCGTTGCTGCCTTCGACATTGACGCAATTCCTTCCCGTCAATGTTGGCATAGCGCAACCTTGGCAGGGTATTGGTATGAGCTCCTTAATTCGCGACGCCGTGTCGGACGCGCTCGCCCGTTTCGGGCCGAGTGAGGATTTTCCCCCCACAGTCGTCGATTCGCTGGTCTTGCTGGTAGCTGAGTTTATAGGTTCCACTGCCTATGAGCGATTTCCCCTTCAGCGATTGGCGGACGATCTCGTTATCGCTTACGGCGTCGGTTGGCACCGAGTGCTTGATCAAGGTTCTGGTTGGCCTTCTATATGGCCGCTCGCACTTGCCGAAGTCGAACGTCGAGTTCGTCAGGCACTGCTTCGTTCTGACTCCTGGCTCTTGACTCTCCCAGTATTCGGCCTGGCAGAAGTGCTCTCCGGCCGAGCCCCATCCTCGTTATCCCAGTCTGATCGAAAGTTAAGCCAATCAACCCCAGGCTGCGATTTGATCGATTCTCTCTCGCTAAGGGCCTCCGAAATCACCAACTGGCTGATCAACGGCAGCTGCATCTGTTATCGTCGGCGTGTTTGTGATCCTGACCAACCCTTAGATCCAGCGGCCAGAACGATGCGTGAGCGCTGTTTGCACCAACATCCGTTGACTGGATGGGATCCTACTATCGCTACGCTGCAGAACCGCATCCTGAACGCGGTTAAAGGTCCCATCCGGGCCGAAGGTCAACTATTTGGCGGCAACCAGTTCTATCAAGGCCTATACTCCACATGGCTGTATTTAAATTGCGGCGTTCGCCTTGGGAGCGTCGCAGGCTGGCTTTGCCCATGTTGCGGCAAAGAGCGTGACGGCGCTCTTTGCCGGAAGTGCGGGGTCGTTTTTGACCCTGCAGCGCATAAAGTTATCTCGCTAGAGGCTCGCCTGTATCTCGCCACACATCATTATGGCGCATACGAAGCTGCGGGTTTCTACAAGTGCAAGGCAGAGGGATGCGGCAACCTCTATCCGGATACGACTTCAGCATGCCCTCTCAGCCACTGCAGAACCCCGCGCAAAACCTTTTCCTCTAGAGCTCTGACACTCCAAATCCTAACTGGCTTTGCGAAGGTGAGTATCTCCAGCCCGTTATCCGCAAATCTCGAAGACGTAAGCAACCATGATGACATCAAGCCACCCTTATTCTGGGACGAGTCCTGCGAGATCTGGTGTCGATCCAATCCGCTGGATAAAGACAAGGTCGAAGCACTGTCGAATGGACTTTATGGTCCGGCGGGGGACCAACGGTCCATAGGTGGCATCGCACATGCACACCAGTGGTGCGAATCGGAACTTGAGGACCTGAACATATTGCTGCTCTGGAGGGCATGGAAACTTCACTGGCAGAGCATCAGACCAGCTGAACCGGAGGTTAAATCCTTTCGTTCCGAGTTAGACTCTCGGCACAGCAAGCATGCGCCCTGCCCCGACTTTCCACATATATTTGATGAACTGCAATTCTTCTTAACATCACTTCAATCTTTCGTACCAAATGCGTTCCGATCAAGCCGCACGACTGCGGAATATATCCTCCAAGACTTTGTTTCCTGGGTTCACCGCCACCGAGCTGGCTAACATCCATATAAAATAGAGTAACACGCGATCTTTTCTTATGGGACACCAAGAAACCACTAGCATCCACTATCTGCTTGGCCAAGAGACATTGCAGGCACTTCTTACAACCCCCACCTTCGCCGTTCAGGATGGGTACTTTTGGTCTTCTGCGTCTGTGGCATTACAGGTGATACCGGTGCCTCATAGTCGCTGCCAGGTTACAACCAAAACACTCTACACCTTAAGGGCTCGCATATCATCCACTGCGGTTCCACCAGCGATGGATAACCTAGACTTGGAAGGGGCCAGGGACATGCAGAAACTTTGTTTTCGGGATCTCTCGGCTCAGACGGAATTTCAACGTGCAGCAGCCTGCCAGCGATTGGGTCAACTTGGCCTCCCAGACTCTGAGCCCAATCTGCGAAAGATTCAGCTGGAGGATGATAGCTCTTGGGTACGTCAGATGGCGAATCAGGCCATTTCGCTAATACACTCAACTAGGATTCCAGCAGCCTGGTTCGTTGGTTTGCAGTTTGGTCTCATGTCCGAAAGTGGTGCCTTTGATCTCATCGAACGCGTCGCCGATGCCCGGGGGGAATTCGTGTTTCCTGCTCTCCCAGGTGATGTCCGGTGCCGACTTTGCTTGCTTTCCACGCCTGAGCTCGAATTGCGGTCGCTGCTCACCAATATTCAGGTTACCTCCCGCGTCGAACTCTCACATGAGATTCATGGCCGTCACTGGCAAGTTCGCTGCAGAGGCAGCAGTGCCGACAACGTCGACATAGAGATTGAAGCCATCAGTGCTGAGGCCGCGAGCAAATGGGTCGAGCTGCGGACAGGAAGATTTCGATGCCAGCCAGCCCTCGACTTGAATGATAAAAGAGATCGAAAACACCTATTCAGCGTTCCGTCGTTGGACTGCGAGCCGCTGTTTGCGGAACTTGGCGAAAGCGCGCACCAAAGGTCCTTCTCCGCTGCTCCTCAGACCGAATCATTCTTCGTGCAACCGGCAGATCGGAGACTTCAAGTCGCGACGATCTCAGCCGACTCCAGTGGCATATGTGTTAGTCTTTCAGCCTTATCGCGTGACATGGATCAAGCCAAGGTAAGCATTCACTGCGGCGGTAAGACCGCCTCATCCGCGCTTGCTTACATAGCCGATCTGAACGCCTGTGTTTGCAAGGTCATTCTGCCGGTGTCCGCGATAGAGGCGAGCCAATGCCGAATCGATTTCATCATCGAGACCAATACTTAGCCGCCTAGTACATGAATTTTGAAATCCTGATGTCCATCTGGGAAACTTGCGGCAAACCCAAGAATGCCGCCGCCGCTGATCCTATCACCGACGCTTATCTTCGAAGCCCGATCGACCGAGTTTGGTTAACGGCTTGTGTAGAGTGGCTACGGGACGAAAAACGCGACCTATTTCAGTTGCCAGGGAATGACTTCCTCCAAGCCTACTTTCCCAACATCCAAGTAAGGGAAGCTGCGACCGCCTTCCTCGAAGTTGCACGAATTATCCACACGGGCGCTTCGCCCGAATCTGCTCTTCCTGAGGTAGCGAATGCCCGTCGCCTCCCACTTGGGCAGGTATACGACATTCACCGAGAACTTACAGCCCTCCGTTTGGATGCCACATTGCTCTCCTCCGTCGAGCCCAGCACCATTCAAAGCAAACTGAGCGTTAGCGGCCCGATTCTTTTCACAGCCGCAAGCGGGGACATCGCTGCGATGCTTACGGTTGACTTTGTGCCCAGGCCAAAGGGCTCTGCTGCCCGGCTGAACATCGCTCATCAAATCTGGCGTGCTCCTGCGTTACTTCTACTCGGCACCGATGTTCGGTGGAACGAAGCAGAGAAGCTCGCGATCCAATTCCTTGCCGATTCCAACCTGCTACCAAGCGACTATGACTTTCGATATCAAGTCACCCTGCCACCAGGTGTTGAATGGGAGAGGTGCTTGGCGGGTGATTCATGGTGCGGCCAGCTCCAGTTGCTACTTTTACGAGCAGTAGGTAAAATCGACCGAGATGCGGTTCACCACCAGTTCCCTCAATTGCGGCGCATCGATTTTAAAGGAGTGGCTGTCACAGCTTGCGGCCTCGATCAGCAAGGGAACCACGAAGGTAATCGCTTCTACCCAGTCGCATGCTTCTTCCGCAAGTTTGTGACAGGCATCAGGAAGTCCAAAGAATTCTCACGCAGCCCCACCTTGGCCTCCTCATCGCTGAAATTTGTTGCGCCGAGTTCACTGAGGTCTGAGCCAGGTCATTGTGTAAACACATTCGTCGTGGCGCTTGGGCAATCATTCGACACGCTCACATATCCGAAGGATAAACCGAATGTTAATATCTGGAGAGAACCTATTACGCGGGTTCCGATTGTGAAAGCTACCGACCTCCGCGAAGCGCTAATGCTTCTGGACTTACTGCAAAGGCCTCAGAGGATCATCAGAAACCTGCTAGCAGTCTTCGTTTTCGGTCTCGCCTTGGCCGTGCTCGCCTACAACCTTCGGCCAACTGCTACTCCCGACTTCAAACTCTTGGCGAACATCATCCAGACGGAGGAAGCCAAAACCCCCGGTACAGGCGGCATCGAAAGGGCGCTCGCAAGCTGGAACTCACAATACCGACTTTCAAGGCTCGCAGGCCTCAAGAAGATTCGAACCTGGGCGAACCAGGTGGCCTCCTCCGCCTGGAATGTTAACTCTGCCACTGCGAACATCACCGACTCCAGTGCGAGCCAATTAAGTACGAAATTGAAGACTCAGCGAGAGTTGGAATGTGCGCTATTCCTAAGGGACAAAATGAAGCAAATCGACTCCGAGGATTTCTCCCCCACGAACGAATGGACGGTTGAATCAAACCAGCTATCCCTGGTACGCATCCCTGCCGGAAGCCTTCATATGGGGAGTTCACTCGCGGACACCAACGCCGCTAAGAACGAGATCCCGCCGATCAAAGTCGACATCCCGAGACAGTTCTGGATGGGTAAGTATGAGGTGACCCAAGGAGAGTATCGGGCCATCACCGAGCAAAGGCGAGCCCCTGGATTCTATTACGGAAGACGGTGGATTGAGCGTCTCCGACAAACAATTGATTACGGAAAGCTTTTATCCCGACCGGTCGAAACCATTACCTACAAGGAAGCGATGGCCTTTTGTCGCCGCCTCACGGAGCTAGAACGAGATCGAATCGATCACGAGTTGGGTGAGGATTACGAGTTCCGCCTCCCCACTGAAGCTGAGTGGGAGTATGCCTGTCGAGCTGGCACCGACGACATTTACAGCTTTGGGGACTCTCCAGAGGAACTTCCGACTTATGCGTGGGTTAACGTGGCCGCTACTAAGCCGGTTGGACTTAAGTTCCCCAACATCGCAGGCCTGTATGACATGCATGGCAACGTAAATGAAATGTGCATCGATCGGGAGGGCGATAAGTACGTCGCACGAGGCGGTTCGGCCATCGATCAGGATCCCGCGCGGTTCCGCTGCGCGTATCGATTTGGCTGGGTCCACACCCAACCAGGGAACACATTCGGATTCCGTGTGGTGTTGGCGCCTAGACTCGCAGGTGATCCGGCACCCCTGAGAAGTCTCAAAAAATGACTCTTTGAAGTATGGCACGCTCCTTTACCTCTGAGATCGGCCAAATGGGGTATGAGGGGTGCTCACGGCACTACAGGGTAAGTGTACAAACTAAATCGGCATCTGGGTGGCTGAGTATTTGTGGCGCTTCCGCCGAGTCACCCGCTGCCAGAAACACTTAAACCGTATGCACCGAAATCCTCCACTACTTTGGCCGCCTTGCTGCCTAAGGACGTCGTCTGTTGCGCTCCTCCTACTGACTCTCCTCACCAACCTCGCTGCAGCCCCACGGGCAGAAGGGGTTACGGGGTTGTTTCATCCGGGTATCCAAGTGGATGGCGCTGGCCGCAAGGTAGCCCTAGCTGATGTAAACGGAGATGGCCACGTGGATGTCATCACCGGCACGGGAACGAATGTGGTCCGGTTTAACGACGGACGGGGTAATCTGGTTTCCTCTGGGCAAGATTTTAACGGAGCGTCTACCCTCGCCGTGGCTGCGTTCGACGCGAACGGCGATTCCTATGCGGACGTGCTACTCTACAAGGACTTCGCGGCACAGCTTTGGCTGGGTGACGGGCATGGAAGGTTTCAGGATTCAGGAGAACACCTAGGGTTTGGCATCGTCCGCCACATAGTCGTCGCGGACATGAACGGCGATGGCTATACCGACGTGGTGATTGCCCAAGAACTGGCACCAAATTTGGTTTATCTAAATGACGCGCGCGGCCACTTTTCCGACAGCGGCCAGCAACTTGGGTCTACCTCCAATCGCAGTTACGGTGGTGCTGCTCTCGATGTTGATGGCGACGGCGATCTAGATCTTCTGTTCGCAAATTATCACATGGATGACCCGTCTGCCTTCCCTCTCCATCTCTACATCAATGACGGCTCGGGGATGCTGACGGAAAAAGGGGGGGGATTCGGGCGTCCAAATGTTTGGTATCGTTCGGTTTCGATTGGTGACTTGGATGGCGACGGTCGTGCTGATGCTTGCGTTGGAAATTCCTACGGTATCGAAATTTGGCACAACGAATCCGGTAACTTCGAAAAAACTCAGGAACTCCCAGCCTGGTCATCAACGTGGGACACTATCCTTGTGGACATCGATCAGGATGGCGATCTCGACGCCGTCGCTGCCGAATACTCCTCCCCTGGCAGTATCAGCGAAATCTGGGTAAACGACGGGGCCGGTCGCTTGCAAAACAGTGGTCGCCATCTCTGCTGCGGAGGTAATCTAGGCGTAGCCGCAGCCGATTTGGATGAGGATGGAGCGGTTGATCTCTTTCTTTCGGGTACGACCGGTAAGGTTTGGCTCAACCAGTCCGCTCCGCCACAGCTTAAGATCACCTCGATCGGCAAGAGCAGCGTTAGTGGCGTAGTCCTTGATCCGCATCTTCCCAGCTGGAGCACCCACTTTGGAGTTTATTGCGCAGCGTTCGTTCCCGGATCAGGCTGGTCAAGCTTCCAAGGGTGTGAAGAGATCCCAAGGCTGGCTGGAACCGGGAGCTTCACATTCGAGGCTCTACCGTCCAACATGAGTCGAATAATGCTTGCTCTGGCCCCGACTGGTGGAAACGTCCATCATCTTCCGTGCCTCGATCAGGCCGAAAGCTTGCCTCCGGAATTGGAAGTCCTCGGTTTTGCTCAAACAGTGATCGAGCTCCCTGTGATGACGGTAACCCGAGAAGCAGGAAGTACCTTCATAAGGTGGCCTACCAATCTCTCGAACGTAAGACTGGAGACGGCACCAAATCTGGAGAGTCCATGGACAGCAGCAGCGGTGACAAAAGCAGGAGAATACGAAGTTGGTTTGGCACTACCCCGCGCGTTCTTCCGCCTTCGTTAACTTGTTCGGTCTATCTAATATCGCATCTACAGCCACATGCAACCGGGTGCTCCGGCCCTACCATTATCAGATGAGCCATGAAAATATGCCTTTCCATCGGCTACAGCACTTTCGAGCATCACAAAACATGGTCGCCTCCCGAAGGTTCCAGGACGCCTACCCGGGTTATTCGACTCGGTAATTTTAACCTTGGTGCCTTGGCCGCGAATGGGGGACGGGCCGTGGTAGGCCTGCAGCTCAATGGTCGGACGGAGCACACAATAACAAGCCTCAAGAAAACTCTGCTCCAGCCCGCCAGGGTGATTCTCCGCGGCGAAATAGGGTCGCGGACTTTCCCGCTCTCCCATTGACTAATTCGTCGTGAATCTCAAACCACAAAAAGTGAGGACAAAATGTATGAAACGGACGCCATCGAGTGATCGGAGCTTTACGCTGATGCTTCTAATGCTAACGTTTAATAGCCTTATTCTCCTGCCGGGATCCGCACCTGGTGCCAGCGGTATCCTCCGAATCAAGGATGGATACTTTTGGGACTCCACCCGTGCGGAGTACTTCGTTCCGCGAGGCGTCGCCTATCAGATCTGGAACCCCCCGGTGGGAGCTAATCAGACCTTTGCACAGGTGACTTACGACCTTACTGAGTTCCGAAAGATTTACGCGAATTCCGTTCGATGTGAATTGGTTTGGAGCCAATTGCAGATTCAGCCAGACCATTATGACTGGTCCAAATCAGACTTCCTAGTAGGGGAGGCAGAGCGGCTTGGACTGCGGTTGTTCGTCCTGATTGGCTTCCAGTATCCACCAGAGTGGTTCCCCAAGGAGTGGAGAGGTCTCAACGATCGAGGGGAGGTTTCCGATGTGCTCAACTATGAGCATCCGGACGCTCAGAAAGTGTATCAAGGCCACATTGCCGCTGTCGTAGAGCGCTATAAAAACAGTCCAGCTATTGCAGCCTGGATTCTCGGCAACGAATTCGCCTATTTCGACCTGTGGGAGGACCCCGCCAAATATCCAGTTCATCGCTTCTTAGGTTACGATGCAGTGTCGCAAAGCAGTTTCCGGCGGGTTCTTGCTAAACAGTATAACAACGACATCCAGCGCCTTAACACAAATTGGAAGACCAACTTCTCCAGCTTCGACGCCGTGAAGATGCCGATTCGCTATCCCACGGATCGGCACCTCCCTGGCTATCACGATCTGATACAATGGCGTAAAACGAGTATCGGTAATTTCGTAGCTGGGGCAGCAAGAGCTGCAAGAGCGGCGGATACAAACCACCTTATAACATACTCCATGGTTGGGGGAATTTTTAACGGCACCGACGCGAATAATTCTGCGGAAGACGCCAAAGCAATCGTCGACGCGTGCCGTAGCCAAGGAGCCCCACTCGACTTTTGGGCGGTGAACAATTACGCGTGGGCATCATACGGAAGCGAGATGCGCTCGGCGGACTTCGGGATTGCGAAGTATCAGGAGCTCGTAGGGCTTCCGGTGTTGATCTCTGAAACCGGCCACAGCAGCACCGAGAACATCCTGGGGCCCGGTGCAGCAGAACGTCAGCCCAACGCATTACCTAGCCAGCTATGGGAGGCATTGATGTCCGGAGCAATCGGGGTTCATTTCTTCCACTGGAACGACAGAAACATGTTTACCACCAACTATTTTCTGCGAGAAAAGGGCTTCGGTATCGTCGACGAACACCGCATTCCTAAGCAGCCGGTCTACTCAAATGTTGTGGCCATCCTGCGCAGAATGGAGGAACTGAAAATCGAAGACCTCCTGGGTGGCTCTATTTCACCGCCTCGCGATGTCCTTTTCTACTGGAGCCAGGATAGCGACATGGGCTGGCCTCGAGCCAATCAGGAGAATGCGATGATATGGGGAGCGCTCAGGCGCTTGGGATATCAGCCAGGCATCATCGACGACGAACAATTCAACCGCGGTGACTATACCAACGCTTCAGCGCTGCTGCTCTCACGCGCTTATCAGCTTTCGCCCTCCACTCTTGAGACTATAACCAACCGACTGTTTCCCAGGGGGATTCACCTGCACGCTAACGCGGATCTGCCGGGGCAGTTCGATGCTTACCATCAACCCAATCGGAATTGGCCCGGATTGATGAGGGGAATCTTCGGCCTCGAAGTCGCATCCGCGGCTCCTGGCTGGGACGGAGGTTCGACCGACAGCCCGGCGTCGACTCGGGCCGTCTTCCTCCGCGGAGCTAGTGGAATTGGGGATATCACTCCAGCCTACTTCGCCGAATTCGTCACTTGGAAGATTTGGCACGGCATCACCGCCTCTTCCGGCAAAACGATAGTCACTCACACCGGCGTCAACGGAAGTCAAGGTCCCATGCCCGCCCTGCAATTTAAGGACCATGGAATCGCCAGGGCAGCGGTGAATACGTTTGCCTTGGGCGACACGTACGGCGCGAACGCCATCAAACTTTGGGACTATCGGGCCAGCGTTCTTCGTGCCATCTATCAGGACTACTTTCGGATCGAACCGCCGATTCGATTGAGTGGGGCGGGAGAAGGTTATGTTATGCCCGACTATCGAGTTTGCCGGGACGGATCGGTGTTGATCTCCCTGATGAATGAGCACACGGCGCAGGCGGCTGTCGTTGTGTCGGCGCCTTCGCTCTTACACGGCCGAACGGTGAGTGACCTCACTGCAGGCGCGACGATGCTAAAACCTGACGCCAGCGGTCGCATCCAGCGAAACCTCAGCGGGGATGGATTTGCCTTGCTCCACGCAACTAGTGCCGGGACAGCTTCCTTGGTTTCGGACCGATCGCAGATCTTATTCAAATCTGTTCCTACCGCCGTCTGGCCGAATGGATCTCCCGCGCAGGTGCAGATTGAACACCATGCGAAGGAGCCCGGAGATTTGCGTTTGCGCCTCGAGCAGGTTCACCCGATTCTCCAGGTTCGCACGCAGTCCGGTCCGATCCCAGTCGTTGGGGATGGCATTCAGCAGGTCGAGTTGGTGGTCCCGGATGCGGACCTCGCCGACACCAGCTTCGTGTCATCGCACGACGGTGGATTGTATCGATGGGTAATCTCGCTCGAGAAAGCAGGGGTGATCGTCAACGAGGCTTCGTTGCCGCTCCGCCTCCTTTGGCCGGTGGTCTTGCGAGGCGTTCCCCAATCCCCCGTCTCCGGGCAAACCTATCAAGCAACGTTGGAATGGCAGGAACTCCCGTCCTATCTGGCCGTAAGTCAAGGCACACCGCTAGATCGGTGGTCTGCGTGGGATAACAGGAATGTGAATGCCGAGCACTACGTTTTGGCCATCAACTTTTATTCCGGCGGCCGACCCGTCGCGACTAATGCCTATGTGGTCTCGACCGGCTCAGGAAGCATGCCCATCAAGATTCGGGTTCCGACCGGCGCGGGACCGATCCAATGGGATGCCTCGGTTCGACAGGCACCAGTGGTGCGGTCAACCACGGTTGTGCAAGGCTTCGAAGGTATGATGCGCGGTGCGCAATGGTCGTCCAATGCCCCGCCGCGCACCAATCTCCCGCCGCTCTTCTCACCTTGGTTCAGCTATGTCTACGCGAACCCCTCGGACCAATCGAAATGGCAAAATGAAGGCGTTAATTTAGAAGGTCGGGGCGGAGGGCAAGCCGCTTTTCTAGTCGTCACCAACAACCGCCCAAAAACATTTGCAGGATTCGGACTACAATACGACTACTCAACCACGTGGGTTTTGCCAGCGGACCGTCGCGCCTGGAGCAACTATGTTTTCTCAGTCGACTTTTACGAGCAAAATAGGCGAGCGGCGCTGGTAGAATTACAGCTAAAGAACAAAGGCACCACACTTCGCATGGTGCATGTCATTCAGCCCTATCAACCAGGGCCAGACGGCTGGTGTCATCTGAGTGTAACTCTCGACCGATTCGCCACACCCAGCTACTCAGCTCCATTCGACCCAACTGCGGTTAGTTCGCTGGTGGTCAACGTCCAAATGTTTGAACAGACCGCACAGTACGTCGCGTTCTTTGACAACATCAGCTTCGTTGGCCCGACAGATGCACTCGTGCTGGGTTCTCAGGCGGGCTATTTTTCATCCCGCGACGACCGCGAAACTGTCGACGACAATTTCGTTCTCGAAATAGCCTCGATCCAAAAAAACTTGGAGAACCGCATTGAACTATTCTGGCGGGCTCCGACAAGTCGCAATTATGGGATTTACGTCAGCGACGATGTTTTGTTCTCATCGCCGCGTTTGTTGTCAAGCGTATCGATTACTCGCCGCCAACAAGGTGGAGAGGACTACCTTGAGGCGCTTGATCTGAGCGCGCCACTTCAGCCACATCGGTTTTATCGTCTGAGCAGTCGGCCACTCCGTTAACAGAACTCCCCATTGCTTGACGCTCGGGGAACCTGGTCTCTGCATAAAGACCACCCCAAGGGGAAGGCTCTGGACAATCCCGCACTGCTATGGATCGCGGGACCTGCCGGGGCTGCTAATGCTCGGGATTTTCTGCCGGGAATGGTCTGATCTCCACATCTCCTAGACGGTCACGGAGGTTCTGTGCCGCTCAGAGACATATTACCCAATCCCATGTGTGTGGATCGGAACCGAAATCCTGATGCATCTCAGTCAGGGTTCGAGCCACTACAATTATTGAAACAACGCTACCTCGATGGCCAATCGGCAGGTAGCAGCCATTTATCCAAGAGACTATGAAACACCAATTTGCACCTTCAATTGCTCGCGTACCCTCGGAATTGAGTCATTCCGTTCCCGGCGGTGGCACCCGTCCCTTTCCCAGCAGTGGGCAGGGAATACTCTCCTGGTTCCACCCATTCATCAACCGCTTACTTGCATTGTTCTGTCCTGTAGCTCTTATCTGGCACTGCCTTCATGCTAAGGCCATCGACCTCGGTCTGGCGTTGGACGCGCCGGAATTGACTTGGACTAGCGGAGGCACGCCCGTTTGGAGCGGCCATGGGGGCGTGTCCTTGGACGGAGCCTCCGCAGGCTTCAGCGCCGGAGCCTGGGCAAACCAGGGATCATTCTCATGGCTGCAGACCACAGTGAGCGGCCCCGGTTCACTGTCCTTTTACTACGCAACAACCTCCTCACAAGGCCTGTTCTTCCTCCTCGATAGTCAGATAATCGGACTCGGGGCTTCTCCGCAATGGGACGAGATGGTCATCACCATTCCCCCCGGTGTCCACACCGCACTCTGGAGGCTAGGGCCCTGGCAGACCCGTTCCAACGCCTGGGTGGATCAAGTCCGCTTCTCACCGGCTGGTTCTGCCCCGTCGTTCACAGGCCACGCGAATACCAACAAGATCATTCTCGGATCCTCGCTCACCCTCCGTGCCTTCGCAAAAGGCACACCTCCGCTCAGCTATCTATGGTTGCGAAATGGTTTACCCATAACGGGAGCAGAGAATTCAGCACTGACGATCAACAACCTCCATACTTCAGACCTGGGTGCATACAGCGTAGTGATTTCCAACTCATTTGGCACCACAAGCGCCTTCGTCTCGTCTGTCGAGGGCCACGACAACACTTTAGGTGCTGTTCTCGACAGTGATAACATCACCTGGACAACCTCTGGATGGATACCTTGGACTGTTGTTGGTGAGCCGGTAGTTATCGGTTCCAACTCTCTAGCAATCGGCTGGAGTGGCGAGTTTCCGGTTAGCGCAGGAAGATGGTCAGACCCTTTACGGTTAAGCACCGTCCTTACGGGGCCAGGTACTCTGCAGTTCTGGTGGCGGATGGAAATGCCAGTCAATTCGCTGATCTCGTACCTGCCTTCGATGAACATGACACTCGTTGATAGCGATGGAAACGAGGTGGCGAGGCGATCTCTCAGCAACAAGGTCCCGCATCCAGGCGGTGCCTGGATTCACGAATCGGCCTTTGTGCCTGCTGGTACCTATGCACTAAGTTGGGACTACAATCCGAGCGAGCGAGATGGTCCAGGCTTTTTTGAGAATTTCGGCCCGAAGGCCTGGTTGGATGGTGTGAAGTTCAGCCCCGGGGCAACTCTTCCGTTCATCAGTCAGCAGCCCTCACCATCAGATCTCACGGTCTTGCCTAACGTTGATGTGAGCTGGGCAGTGACAGCAGACGGAACTCCTCCGCTGTCCTACCAGTGGCGCAGCAACGGCACTAATATCACCGACGCAATCGGTACCTCCTTCGCGATCAATGCCGTTCAGCCACATCAACAAGGCATCTTGGATGTCATCGTCTGGAATGCCTTTGGCTCCGTCACCAGCGCCCCGATTCATCTGGGAGTTTTGCCTAGGCCAACCAATCCGCAGGTCCGTGTCATCGAGATGCCTCCATTCGGCCAGGGCGGCGTTGTCTCGGGAGTGGTATCGAACGTCACTTTCACCAACTACGCGATCGCCGCCTACCTCAAGGTGGGATTTAATGGATGGTGGACTAAGCCTTCGTTTGCCGCTCCGTTAACGCAATTGAATCCAGCCTCTGGCACCTTTTCCTTCTCAGCCGTCACCGGAGGTATTGATGCTTTGGCCAGCCAGTATGCGGTATTTCTTATCCCTCTTGGATGGTCTCCCCCCGCCTTGTCCGGATCTCAAGTGCTGCCAGACTCACTTTTTACTCACGCAGAGTCTTACAGCATCGTCACGCGGGACACCACGACACAACCCACGATCACGGTCAGTCAGCCAAACCCGAGCACAAGGAGAATTGAAATCAGCAGCGGACAGATCTGGATGTATTACGCTGTCGAGGCGACGGATAGTCTTACAAATCCGAATTGGATCACACTTACCGAAAGCACCAAATTATATGTGACCTCGTATTCGTATGACGATATCGCACCTTCGCCAACCGATAGTCGGTTCTATCGGGTAGTATACATACCCTAATGAGGCCCGAAAACCGTCTCGATTAAACCAGGCGAAACTCCTGGTAAGGATCACCGCGATTTAGTCGCCAAAAGATTTAGGCACTGAAGCTTCGCCTCCGCCTCCGCTCGGCCATCCAGCTCGACTCTGGAGAGATAGGACTTATCGAACTCCCACGACTCTGTCGAATCATAGAAAGCTGTAAGGGGCTACGAGGCAGAACTCGCGGCACTACATCTAGAGCGAGCGGCATTCTGGTTGTCGCATCAAAACGAAAACCAACAACAACCACATCGACTATGAATCGTTTCCTTCAAAATGGTGTCCTTCTCCTGCTGGGATGGCTTACTGTCCAGCCCATCTGTGGGCTCGCCGGTGGCTTCCCACCGAATCATCTCTTGGCAACCGACTCCTCAGCGCTGTATCTCATTGACCCTGCCACAGGCAATCAAACTCCAATCGCCAGCTTCACAGACGCGGGAGATGTGGTGTACAACCCCGTCTCTGAAAGCGCATTCGTTGTAGCTGGCAATGATATCGTCCAGGTGACTTCGACTTCAGCAGGGTATGTGAGCTCGATATTTGTTCATGACGTCGCAGACCTCCAATGCTTGGCAGTCGATGGGTTTGGTCGGGTCATCTTCAATGAAGAAGATTTTGTTCGTCACCAGCTTTGGCGAGCCAACCTTGACGGGCAGGTCACAGCGCTTACTACCTCTGATTTTTTTGTACCCAGGCATATGACTTATGGGAGGGACTATTCCAAACTCTACGTTTTTGAAACGCCTGCGAACCGTGTCTCTATCGTCGATTCGAGCTCCGGGAAGATCTCATCTCTGGCTGGTGGCCTCGATTTTCCACCGGGTGGGGATGTCTCCGGCGGAGGTGACCTATTCGTGCTAGAAGATTTCTCATCCGCTAAGGTCACCAGGATCACTCCGGACGGCGCGCGAACTACTTACGCCTCCCAGAGCTGGATGAACTTCACGAGTTTCGACGATCTCGTGTATGATGATGGGTCGGGGGTGATTTACACAACCAGCACCAGCGGCTTGTATGCACTGAATCCCGACCTTACTAGTCGGAAGATTTCCCAGGGTAATGGCTGGTACCGAGGCCTGAGTATGATCCGACCGGGCTTGCCAGTTCTTGGTGACCAACCGCGCAGCCAGATTGTAGCCCTCGGAACTCCGGCTCTCTTCTCGGTTACCGTAAAGGAAGATGCGGGAACCAGCTACCAATGGCGAAAGAATGGAACGGATATCCCTGGGGCGACCGAACGATTGTTCTCGATTGCTTCGGTGGAAGCTCAAGACGCGGGCCTTTATTCGGTACGGGTCATCACATCCGGGGGAGCCGCGATCAGCACCGAGGCTTCATTGTCCCTGCTCCAGTTCTCTGTTGCCCCGGTGGTAACTCTCGTCGGGCCAGTCGGAGGAAAGTTTAGAGTGGAGTTTAAAGAGCATGTGGCTGAGCCGAATACCTGGCAATTCCTGACCGATATTACGACGACATCTACTTCCACAGATGTGGTTGACCACACCGCAACCAACGCACCTCAGCGATTCTATAGAGTTTTGCCAATGCCATGATGAGTAGGAACTGATCCAACGAGAGACCGGGGAGATAGCCCCGGTCTCTCGAGTTTAGACATCATGAGTCGGACTCCTCGCGAGGCTGTTGGATCTCAATCGGCGGCTCGAGCACGATAGGTGCAGAGACGGAAGCTGCACGAGGCTGAAGGGGAGAGCACTAGCTCGTTGCGTGCAGCGCCTCGGGACTGACCCATCAAGTGCCTGTCCGCGCTTTCGGCCCAGGCGTAGCAGTGAAGCAACGAAACCTGACGACTCAAGGACACATCCGTGCGGTCGGTTTTACTAAAACCGCAGCGACACGGACGCATGGATCTGCCAGTTCCCCTTCACTCGCCAGGATCCTCAGCGGCGCAGCCCCCCCGCCACTCTGCACCAGTCGATCTGTGGCCTACCCAGCTCAATCCGATCCCAGGTCCTTTGGCGGCATTGGAATCCATCGGCTTCAAGGAGCTCTACACGTCCACATAACTGCGAGTAGCGGTAGAATCGTTCCATCGACTTGACTGCCTAAGAAGCGGGAGTTGGTGGTCAAAAGGATCCACTCATTTGACGACCAGTACATCCTCGGGATCGGGTATCGGAGGATGATAGCACACAACCATTTCCATGACGCCGCCTATCTCGTTCACAGCAGCAGGTCAAAAGTGGATGGCCAGGGAGAATGTCACCGAACTAACATTCCCGAAGAGAGCGCGGCCTTCTAGGTCAATTCTGTCCGACACTCTCACAGACACTGTGGGGCCGAGACCATATGTCCACTGCCATTTCGCCGCCTGGACATCCAAGCTGGAGTAGCGATCATAGCCCGAAAGGATGAGCAAGCCGCCACCGCGAGCTTCAGCACCGACACGAACCCGGCCCAGATTGTAGCCCACGCCCAGGCCAACATCAGCGAGCCACAATGGCCATGAAAAGACGAACGCCCCAGTTGCAGGCGGCCTGGGATCATTCGCATTCTGGCGCTTATCCATATTCACACCGACCCCAAGGTCGAGCGATGACCAGGCCACGAAGTTCTGCGGGAGACTGAAGTCACGGCCCAGCCCGAACTGGACGACATGAGCCTCAGACACATGGGTCGTGCCAGCCGACCCCGGCAAGTTCCCGTTTTGTAGCCAACGATCATCGGGATGAGTATCATGCGAATGCGTGTAGTCGATGCCGGAAACATATCGATAACCGAAATGTCCCCACCACGGATTTTCTGCCGCGATTGCTTTGGACCAAGGAAGTAGCCCACCGAACGAAATAAGAAGGAATAGACGTTTCATAAATGAGATGGAGGGTATCAACGAGGTTAGGCCATTTTGGGATATAGCGGAACTGGCCCGGAGAGCAGGCCAACTGCCCCGCATCTAAAGACTAAGTAGTGTCGCGGATAAGGCTCGCACTTCAGATTCGCCAAGGCGTTCCGAAGTCAGCCGGAGAGATTCAGTGTGCCCGAGCACAGCGCGCGGCGGATAACCCGCTAATGGATCCTGGCTTCTTCACAGAGAACTTTCCCACACGATCATTGGTACCTCTTGGGCACGAGCACTTTGAGACCACGAGTGGATCTCTACTAAAGTGAGTGGGGCGCGCGAAACTGTCATGGCATGCACTCGAGGACACGATAAAACCGTCTCGGCTTACTCACTGGTTGAGGATCGAGGTAAAAGTGCGTCGCACCCGTAGGGGTGAAATTGTCCAATGAGATCCACCCGGTTGCATCCAACAGATTCGTGGAGTATTCGACGCTATAGAAGCGCCCTGGAGTCAGCATGCTGAAACTCAGCCCAGCATAGAGTGCAATCGACGTACATACAGGGCTGACCTGAACTGATGCGAACGAACTCTTAATCGAATCGCATGGGCTTGCTACAACAACATGGTAGACTCCTGCATCTGCTGGCTGCGCATTTGATATAGCGAGAGTCGAATTGGTCGCACCACTGATAGGCGAGTTCGTGTTATGATACCACTGGTAACGCAAAGGAGACGAACCGACAGCGACAACGCCAAGGGCGATCGTCTGTCCACTGCAGGTCACGACGCTTTGCGGTTCACGCCCGATTGAGAGGTCGGTACATTCGCCACTCCAACTGCACCCGCCCGGACCGCCATGCGCTCCCATGTCGTTTCGAGCTGTGCCCATCGAAGGCGGGAAGCAAATGTCGTTGTGCCGAGGGTCGGGATTCCCAGCATCGACAGCAGGAGAACCCAGCACAATCTCATACTGGTCGTTAACGATTGGGTTCAAGTCAATGTTTCCTTGCCCAGGGGCACTTCCTTGAACGTCACTGAAACTGACAATGCAGTTCGCGGATACCTGCTGCCGGCTGCCGTTATTGAAGTACAGAATCGAATTCTGAATCGAGCAGGTCGCGGCATTGACACATGCCACTCCGAGCAATGTATTGTCCATCACCGTGGAGTTCAGGACAGTGACAGCTGCCCCGTCGGCATAAACACCTCCGCCCTCAGAACCGTGTGTCGACGAGGCGGTGTTCGCACAGACGATGGTATTTGCTAGCGTCGCATTGCCGCCGGACTGATAAAATCCACCTCCGTACGCAAAGCCTCTGTTTCCGGACATTCCACCCGCAGCGGTGCTATACGCAACATTGTTAAGCAAGGTAGAGTTCAGCAGCCTTGTTGTTCCCTTCGCGGCGAACATTCCGGCGCCACGGGCGGCTGAGGCCCCGCCAGGGATCGCCTCGTGAGCATCTGCACGGTTCCCACGGATGACACAACGGACTAAGTCTGCATTCCCTTGCACATTCATGCCTCCTCCGGCTATCGCTCCGTCGGTGATAGAGGCCGAGTTTCCTCCTACGAAACAGTCTGAGAGAATGAGGGTACCTGTTCCCATGATGGCCCGAATCCCACCGCCGTCAGCTCGGCTGGCAACATTATTGGTAATCGTGCAACCGATGATCTCAAGGTTGGCGGAGCCCATGTTGATTGAGAACCCGCCTCCACCGGCCGTTGAGGAGTTGTTGGCTATCACGCACCAGCGGAACGAGGGCTGACTATCGTTGATTCGTACTCCGCTATTGCCCGAACCCTCGATCCGGCAATGCTCCAGTTCGCTCCCGGGTCCTGAGTTCTGAAAAACAATTCCCCCCCATTTCGCAATCGAATTGGTCCTGGTGAAGACGATGGGATCGCTCTCAGTGCCGATCGCTTTGATGATGCCCGGAACCGAAAAGGTAAACGGACCAAGAAAAACAATGTGGACACCAGGTTCGATAGCGAGGCTGCTCACGGTGATGTTGTTGGTCACGTAGAATGGAGAGCCCCCGGTTCTCCAAACTCCGTTTACTATACCGCCAACAAGTGTCCCGCCATGGCCATACGGCACTGCGACCCAAAGTGTTAGCATAAAGATGATACGAAGACTGGCGAGTATGGTTCTCATAGATTTCGTGGTTCATGTGGTTTCAGTCTATTACCTCGCAGCACCGAGGTCTCTGATCGAGAAAGTCGGCCGTGCGTTGGCTGTGACTTATGAGTAGTGGCGCGAATTCTGGATATAGAAACCGCTAGGTCAACGGACTATGCTCGCCCTGAGTTAAGAACTGGTCGCGAACCACCCAACGGATTGCTCGGTGCAAGGAGATGGTTGGCCCTACTGTACTTAGGAAGACTCCAGAACTCTCAAGGAGGTGTTGAGTGAGGACTGGCGGTTTGCTGAGCCTGTAGCCCAGTGTCCACAAATTCGAACGAGGCGATTTTCATGCGGCTTTTCGGTAGTGGTAGTTCAAAAGGCCGCCGAGCCTTTTACGACCGTGCACCGATCCTTCTGCGGGGAACTCCTCGAACTCAGGCCGGATGATTTTATTCTCGAGTCCCTGGTGGTTTCGTTCCTGATGATAATGTTCAACGAGCTGAGAAGCAGCTTCTCGCAAGGACGATTCGCCAAACAAGATCAGGTTATCCAAACACGACTCTTGGATGGTACGAACAAAGCGTTCCGCGTAAGCGCTCAAGTTGGGCGACCGTGGAACGAATTTCAGAGACTCAACCTCAGCACATGTCAGGGCCTGCCGGAACGGGTTGTGAACGGGTTGTGAACGGGGTGGTCCGGCCCTGAATCAGATACCGATAGCCGAGCAGGAAGCGATCGGCGGTTTATCCAAACGTTTGCAGGAAGAAATGAATGCAACACATTCTGGGCTGACTGCGGATTATCCTGTAAATGAACAATGCGATTGCGGAGAACTTCGGGAAGGTTGGAGGCGAGCAGGGTGCTGACTCGGCTCAGATCTACTCTGAGAATCGAACGTTCCGGGCGGGCAGGGAGATGTCTGTTAGCAGTAGCGACGGAGACAGGGAAGCGAGCTTAGTGGCTTGGAATGTTGGGGGTGGGGAGGGACCTTGCTAGCCCGCTTTCCCTTCGACAAGCTCAGGGCAGACTCAGAGCTAAGGCGTGGCGAATTTTTGCGGAGGGGATATGGGCTGAGGTAGTCCGCCTGGACATTTCCGCAGTTCCGAGTAGGTAGGGGGGATCGGAAGCCCGCCTTCGCGCTGAAGCTTCGGCGTGGCAAATTTTCGCTCTGTGCGAAAATTTGGAGGCGAGGGTCGGAATCGTCCGCCTACGACCTTCGAACGAGGCCAAAATGTCTCATTTTACTAAGGAAATCAAGCTAACTGATCTGAACTCAACCTAACCCAACTGAACCATTTGGTGCCCGTTTTGGTGCCCGTAAAATGAGTGTTTAGCAATCGCTGGACAACGAATTAGCTCGGAGCGCTGCCAGGTAGGAGGTAGGCCGAGCGCACGATCCTTCGGCGCTTAATGGGAGGGAGTTTGCACAGTTGTCCTTGGAGAACTTGCATGAGATGAATAAAGGCATCATGAGAATGTGATCGCATTCGCCCGTTCAGATTCTAAAGATCCTTCTATGCACCCCACGCGCACTTTCTTTCCACCAGAGCCCCTCTGAGGAGCAAATATGTCCGAAGTGACACGAATTCTGGGCGAGATCCGGGATGGTAAGCAGCAATCCGCGGAGCAATTACTCTCACTCGTATACACGGAGCTGAAGCGGATTGCCGCCCAGAAGATGGCAGGAGAGGCGTCGGGGCATACGCTGCAGCCGACGGCATTGGTGCACGAAGCTTGGATCCGACTGGTTGGTGACGGCGATCCGAACTTTGAGAACAGAGCGCACTTTTTCTCCGCAGCTGCCGAGTCCATGCGCCGAATTCTTGTAGACTCAGCCCGCCGGAAGCAGGCGGCAAAGCGTGGCGGTGGGGCCTCAGCTGAGCAGCTTAAGGAAGACCACTGGGTCGATCAGGGTCCTTCCGAAGAACTACTCGCAGTTGACGAGGCTCTCCAAGCCCTGTCAAAAGAGGATCCAACTGCGGCGAATCTGGTTAAACTGCGCTATTTTGCGGGTATGACCATGACCGAGGCCGCCTCGACCTTGGGAATCCCCTTGAGGAGCACCGAGGCAATCTGGACGTATGCGCGAGCATGGTTGAGACGCCAAATCGGCCGACAGATTTCCATGCCCGCGCGCCGCTAAAAAGTTTGCGGGCCGGGCTTTGCTTTTGCGCCTGTTATTCCGGCTTAATACCGAAAGCCATCAAATGACTGAGGAACGCGAAATCTTTCTGCAGGCTTTAGAACAGCCAGTCGAGGCTCGGGCCGCTTTTGTGGCTCGCTTGACTGCTCACGACCCGAAGCTCAAAGAATCAGTGGAAGCCCTGATGGCCAACGACCAGGGGGACAGATTTCTGGAACAGGGTGTAGCTACGCTTCTGCGGGATTCCATGGAAACCGACGGGACACTGATCTCGGGTGAGGAGCGCATAGGCGACTGCATCGGACGCTACAAAATTGTCGAGAAAATCGGTGAAGGAGGGTTCGGCATCGTTTATCGCGCAGAGCAGACCGAACCCGTTCGCCGCCATGTCGCACTCAAAGTGATCCGTGTAGGAATGGACACCAAGAGCGTTGTGGCTCGATTTGAAGCGGAGCGGCAGGCGTTAGCGCTTATGGATCATCCGAGTATCGCCCGTGTGCTGGATGGCGGCGCGACGAAAATGGGTCGTCCTTTTTTTGTCATGGAGTTGGTTCGTGGCGTTCGGATTACAGAGTATTGCGCTGTGAATCAGGTGCCTCTTGAAGATCGCCTGAAACTTTTTATCCAACTCTGTCACGCGATTCAGCATGCGCACCAGAAGGGGATAATCCATCGTGATCTCAAACCTTCGAACATCCTCGTAACCATCCAGGATGGCCAAGCCGCTCCCAAGGTAATTGACTTCGGAATTGCGAAGGCGATCGAGGAGCCCCTCACCGAAAAGACGGTTCTCACCAACTTCCATGCGTTCCTCGGAACTCCGGCTTACACCAGCCCGGAACAGGCGCAGATGACAGGGTCGGATGTGGATACGCGCAGCGACATCTACTCGCTCGGAGTTTTACTTTACGAGTTGTTAACAGGTGTGACGCCGCTGGACGGAAAGGAACTGACTCACTCCGGCATTGATGGGATGCGACGCATGATTCAGGAAGTCGAGCCTGCCACCCCTTCGACTCGGTTGCGACGCATCGTCGCTGAAACCCCAACACAACCGGCTCCGATGCGTGTGGAACGCGATCTCGATTCGATCGTGATGAAATGTCTCGAGAAGGACCGCACCCGACGTTACGCGACTGCACAGCAACTTGCCGAGGATCTCCAGCGGTATCTCGTTCATGAACCTGTCATCGCACGTCCACAAAGTGTTGCCTATCGGTTCCAAAAAGCTTTTCGACGCCACCGCACAGCATTTGTGACTGCTGCCGCAGTTTTCCTGGTGGTGGTCGCTGGAACGCTGGTCAGCGGATGGCAGGCGTTACGAGCGACAAACGCAGAACGGCGCGCGGAGGACGGACGGAAGCGTGAAGCAGTTCTGCGCATGAATGCCGAGCGGGAGCGCGAATCCGCTATCCAACTGAAGGCTCGGGCTGAGTTGAATGAGTATGTGGCCGATGTCAATCTGGCCCATCAATCAATTCTCGGTGGAAACTTGTCTCGGGCAAAAGAGCTCCTCGCCAGGCACCAACCCGAAGGGAAAAAGCGTTTTGAATGGAGATATCTCTGGAATGCCGCGGAGGACGATCACCACCAAGTTATTGCCAGAGAGACGTCGAGCGTCCTTTCACTCGCCGCCTCGCCGGAGTTGATCGTCGTGGGTCTGCGAAATGTAGTGAACATCTACAGTCCGAGAACTGGCGAGCGAATAATGGCTTTGGCGAAACCTGGGAATTCCGTCGCCTTATCCTCCAGTGGGTTGCTTGCAACCTCAGGAAAGAACAGTGTGCGGGTGTGGCGATCTTCAGATTGGACTGAGACACTTTCCTTAACAAACTGCTCGGCGCCGGTTGGTTTCTCCCGCGACGGGCGTTTGCTCGCGGCAAATTCACGGGGAGGGATCCGGGTTATGGACAGTTCCACCGGCAAACTCGTTGCCGAGATTCCTAACAGCATGCCGCCGTTTGCATTGAGCCCAACTGGTAATGCCATTGCGGTAGATACCCGTGAGGGGATTCTCCTATGGGATTTGGAGACCCTTACAACCCTTCGCTTGTTCAAGGATTCTAAGGGCGTCTTCAACCATTCCGGCTACTGGATGCGCGACCGGACTGCTCTAGTCTTCTCTCCAGACGGACAATCGGTCGTCGCCGCTCGAAACACGCTTAAGAACGACAGCGTGTTCGTTCTCGACGTTTGGGCAGCCGAAACAGGAGAAAAAGCCACCAGCATCCCACCCCAGTCGAACACCATCGAACACACGGGTACCATCGCGGAGTTAGCGTTTGCTCCGGGCGGAGAACTGCTGGCGTCTACCAGCTGGGATCACTCCGTGCGCATTTGGTCCTTCAAAACCGGGCAGCGCGTGAAGACGCTCCACGGGAACCCTTCCGAGATCTGGACTTTGGCCTACGCACCCGATAGTGCGGCCGTGATCACGGGCGGTAAAGATGGCACAGTTCGGCGGTGGCCAATCAATCCAGTCACGAAGGAGACCTTCTATGAAGGCGACTGGATGCCCCTAAGATTCTCCAGCAACGGTGAAACTCTGGTTGCCATTGATGACGATTCAAAGGTTGTCGCATTCAATCTCCAAACCGGGGAGCCCGAGACGCTGCTGCAATTGGGCAAGGTTTCCCCAGGAAAATTGGCTCCGGCAATCAGTGGAGACCTCCGTGTGCTGGTCGAACCAATCGCGAGTGGATTTCGTATTTGGGACTTACAGACGACGCAATCCGTTCACGTGGCCAATCCAGACATTGTCAGGTCATGGGCTCTCATTTCCCCGGACGGTTCAAGCTTCGTTGCCGCCGGTAAGAAAGATTCGCTTTTGTGGTGGAATTTGCGCGAGAGCGCAGAACCACCCATGCGCCTTCCTGGAAAAGCGGCGCTCTTTTCTGGGGACGGCAGAGTAGTCGTCACACTGCTTGATAAGTCATTCGAACGCTGGGACGGGAGAACACGCACAGGAAATGCGGAGTTCTCAATGGGGGTTGCCTATAGTGTTACTGCCGCACTAGCGCTTTCGCACGATGGTGGCGTTTTGGCCGCCGGCTCTGAGGCGGTCAACGACCCGGAAAATGCAATCCGGCTTTGGGACACTACAACCGGAAAACTGCTCGGTATTTGCCGGGGACACACGCAAGGAATTCGTTGGCTGGCGTTTGCACCGGAGGGTGAAACCCTCGCTTCAGTGAGCGACGATAGCACCCTGCGCTTTTGGAACGTGCCTACCCAACAGGAACTTATCTCATTCCAACGCCTGACCAATCCGGCCCGAGAAATACGGTTTTCGCAAAACGGAAACTGGCTGGCGGTAAAAACGCTGAAAGGTCTGGAATTGATTGATGGTTCCATCATTCCGTGACTAACTCCGGTTGAAGCACTTGCATGGTACCTGCGGCGGTATGGCTGCCTCCAAAAGGTCGAGGTCGTGGCGGAGCGGCTTTCGAAAAAAAGTTTGCGGGCTCAGCCTAAATCCGCCGCTTGTTACTAAGGATCAATTATGAATACACGAGCCAGCCTTTACCTAGCCGCAAGTCTCTTTGCATACAATGCTTTGGCCGACGACTGGCCACAGTGGCAAGGACCAGACCGCAACGCACATTCCAAAGAAACCGGACTGCTCAAGGAATGGCCCAAAGAAGGTCCGCCGCTCGCTTGGAGAATTGCTGGGCTGGGTGGTGGCGACAGCACGCCGTCGATTGCGAACGGGCGCATTTACGGCATGAGCACCCGAGGCGAAGACGAGTTGGTCTGGGCGCTCTCGGAAAAGGACGGAAAGGAAGTCTGGGCGGCCAAAGTCGCACCCGCCCTACGCCAAAATTTTCATCAATCACAAGAAGGCCCCAGTGCCACCCCGACGGTGGATGGGGATCGTCTCTATGTGGTTGGGCTCGCGGGCAACGTGGCTTGCCTCCAGACGGCCGACGGCAAGGTGCTTTGGCAACGAAGCCTCGTCACCGATTTCGGTGGAGGTAACCCCATGTGGAACTTTCGCGAATCACCGCTGGTTGACGGCGACAAAGTCATCTGCACACCCGGAGGGCAAGACGCGATGCTGGTCGCGCTGGACAAGCTAACGGGCAAGACCCTTTGGAAAAGTGCGTTGCCAGCCAGCACGAACAGCGGAACGAATGTGCCTGCCGCACCTAGCGGAGGAGGCGGAGGGCGCGGTGGTTTCGGAGGGAGTTCGATCGCATCCAACGTTGGACCCCAAATGTTCTCCCAGGCCGATGCGAACAAAGACCAGAAAGTATCGCGGGCCGAGTTCACGGCTTTGGCGGATATGTGGTTTGATCGCCTCGATCCGGAAAAGTCTGGCAAAGTAACCGCAGCGCAGTTCGCGGAACGGTTTTATGATGCTGTCCCGAGGGCCGAGAACCCTCCCGGGGCGGACACTTCAGCGCAACGGCGTCCCAGTCGCAGCACTGCCCCGGCATTCGTTACGACGACCGATACGGACAAAGACGGTGCCGTGACCCGTGTTGAGCTGAAAGACACTTTCACCAAATGGTATGATCAATGGGACGCCGAAAAGACCGGAACTTTAACCGAAGAAAAACTCCGTGCTGGTTTGAATGCCGCTTTGCCCGCACCTCAATCTGGCGGTGCCGGCCGTGGCTTCGGCGGTAGAGGCGGAGGAGGGAACAACGCGGGTGCCGGCTATTCATCGCCTATCGCCATCGACTTTGAAGGGCAGCGGCAATATGTCCAATTTACCAGCAAAGCAGTCGTGGGGGTCGCGGCAGCTGATGGGAAGTTCTTGTGGCGCTATGATCGTCCGGCCAACGGCATGGGCATCAACATTTCCACGCCGCTCTACCATGGCGGCCGCGTGTTCGCCGCCTCCGCGTATGGCGCAGGCGGTGGCGTGGTCAAGTTGATCAAAGAGGCAAATGGAGGGATCAAGGCCGAGGAAGTATGGTTCTCACGAGATATGGAGAATCATCACGGCGGCGTGGTGCTGATCGATGGCGCCCTTTTTGGCGCGAATGGCGGGAATGGCGGTGGCTATCCTGTCGCACTGGACTTTGAAACTGGACAGGTCCTCTGGAACGAAAAGGATGCTGACAAGAGGCGATTGAGGAAAGGTTCCCTGGCCGTGGCTGACGGGCGGATATACTATCGCGCTGAAGAGGGCCCAATCGTTTTGATTGAGCCTAGTCGCAAGGAATATCTGGAACGAGGTCGCTTCGAGCAACCCGATCGTACCCGCCTTCCCGCGTGGGCTCACCCGGTCATCGCAAATGGCAAGCTCTACATCCGCGATCAGGACACGCTGTTCTGTTACGACGTGAAGGCGAGATAATGCTGTATGAACACGAAATTGATAACAAATGCCTTGGTTTTGCTGGCCCTGCTTTCGAATGCGATAGCCGCACAACAGTCTTCTGCCGGGAGCGGGACCAATGGTTTGCAGCCAAGCGACATTTTTCGTTTCACGAATGTTTGGACCGTTCATCTGAGCCTCACGCCGGAACAATGGGAAGCCATGGAGCCTAAACAGAATCGCCAAGCCGGTGGACGCCGTGGAGGCAGTTTTCTCCAAGGCCCGGAGGGAGGTCGAAACGGAATCGCCGCCGCGTTTGGATACGTTTACGACTACGTGCGAGCGGATTTGGAGTTTGGCACGAACAGGTTCAAAGACGTGGGGGTGCGCTACAAAGGCAACGGCACATTCCTAAGTTCACGTGAAAGTTTGAAGAGATCGCTCAAACTCGATCTAAATCAGTTCGTTAAGGGACAAAAGCTCGCCGGCATGTCGCAACTGAACCTTCACAATTCCGTGCGAGATCCAAGCGGGATGAACGAAGCGATTGCTTATCGACTCTTTCAGGACGGCGGCGTTCCCGCGCCCAAGACAGCCTACGCGAAGGTTTACGTTACGGTCCCGGGCAAGCACGATCGACGCTATTTGGGGCTCTACGATTTAATCGAGGATGTCGGCAACACGTTCGCTGAAGAACGTTTCGGCGTCAGAAAGGGAGCTGTCTTCAAACCCGTCACACCCAACCTCTTTTCGAATCTCGGTGACGAGTGGAAAAGCTACAACCAGACTTACGACCCGAAAGGCGAACTCACCGAAGATCAAAAACGGCGGGTCATTGAATTCAGCAAGTTCGTGTCGGCCGCATCCGATAGCGACTTCGCTGCAAAAGTCGCTGACTACGTGGATCTCGACAACGTCACCCGCTACATGGCGCTGACGACCTGGTTGGTGGACATGGACGGCATCCTTGGCCCTGGTCAGAATTACTACCTCTACCTCCATCCCAAGACCCAAAAGTTCCATTTTGTTCCGTGGGATCAGGATCAACCTTTTGGCCAGTTCCCACGCGGAACTCAGGAGCAGCGCGAAAATCTGAGCATTCACAAGCCATGGACGGGCCAGAACCGATTTCTGGATCGGCTCTACAAGTGCGAGTCATTCCAGAAGCTTTATCTTGCAAGACTGGCAGAGTTTAACAAAACGATCCTCCAACCGGACCGCATTCATCAGCAAACGGACATGTTGGCCGCCATTCTTCGTGCTCCAATTCAGGAGGAATCGCCAGCGCGTCTGGCCGAATTTCAAAAAGCAGCCAGTGGTGAAAAAATGACCGTCGCGATGGGACCGGGATTGGGTGACACACCGGTGGTACCGCTGAAGTCCTTCATTAAGGCGCGTGGCCGATCGATTGCTGATCAGCTTGAAGGCAAGCTGGAAGGGAAGACGATTGGCACCGGCTTTGGACGCTGACATTAACCCAAAACAGGACAATCGAGCGGTGTCGAGATGTGCAACAGCTTGGACGGGCATGGGTTGGCGTGTGGAAACGAACAGTGCGAGCAGTACCACCTGCCCGAAGTTGGGACCCAAGGGAAAACCCATCTCCCATTGTCAGATCACAATAACTCAGGATAGCCCTTTGGTGCCCGTATTCCCCCCACAAGATCGGTGAAATGCGATCAGCGGACATTTTCGCCGACTCAAATAACGGTTACGAGTGTTTCCACTACTCCGCCAGTAACCTTGCAAACAGCCGGCACATCACGCTGCCGAGAATCTCCGGACGCGGGACGATATCGTAGCGATGTCGGGTGAACATTTGCGGCAGACACTCGGCGGCACGTTTCTCCACCGCGAAGGCATGAGTTCGAATCCCCTGGGCCTGGCCCGTCTCGATCGCTTTGCGCACATCCATGAGTCCATATTGGCCCTCGTAGCGGTCGTAATCGCATGGCCGCCCGTCCGTGACGAGGATTACAATCTTGCGACTAGCCTGCGTGTTCAAGAGCTGCTCCTGAGCATGACGAAGCGCCGGTCCCATGCGCGTGTAGCCGCGTGGTTCGATGGCGCCTAGCCGCCCTCGCGTTTGTCGCCACGGCGCAGCGAGGGGTTTGATGAATTCGAATGAGCACGCCCTCCGGGTGTTCGAAGTGAAGGTCGCGATTCCAAACTGCTCGACATAATCCTCCAAGACCTCTCCCACGCAGAACACCGTTTCTCGAATGACATCCAACACTCGGCGGTTGTCGATCCAGGCGTCGGTGGAATAGCTGACATCCAGCAAGACCAGCGCCGCAATGTCATGCAGGTCGCGCTTTCGGTTGAGATAGATAGCTTCGACCGGAGTGTGGCCCGATCGCCGCTCGGTTTCTGAGTCGACCACCGCGTCGAGATCGAATTCCGATCCGGATGTTTGGCGTCGTTGCCGCAGCCAATCACGGGTCAATGAATAGAACTGACGTCGGAGTTTGCGGATGAGTGGCTCGTGACTTTGTTCTACCCGGTGCAACCAATCCGGCGCCTCGCGGGTAAGCTCGGTCTGGTCCACGAAACACCAA